>JBATUY010000087.1:0-1849 GCA_049671465.1 Pricia sp.
CACCTCGCTCGGCTACGGGCATCAACCAGATGAACTGATTGGTGTTGTTTCGAAATCACATATTTTCGTCCTGAATACTTTCGACAAATCAATAACGCCCATCCACAGCGAGGCTAATGTCACAGGACTCAATGCCCCGGAGCCTCTATACAGGGTAATGATGGATATTCACTTTGGGCGCGGGTTGCTGCCCGGCAGTGGTTCAATCATCCTCAATGATTTAGGCGGGATCGCCTTGGCTGTTTTGTCGCTTTCTGGGTTCCTATACTGGCTCATGCCGAAAATTTGGAAACGTCGAAAAACACCCCCTAAGGTCAGAAAATATTGGCAGAACTGGCTTTACAGAATGCATGGCCCAACGATCGGTTTGGTTTGCCTAATCCCCATCTTTCTTGTGTCTGTTTCAGCCCTTCCCATGAATCATATTTTTTGGTTCATCGAGAAAACGCGCGATGTCAAAATTGAAAGAAGTTTTCTACCGCCAGTGTACCAAGCAAAATCTCTCCATCACGAAGTGACAGGCGTTGTTGCGTGGCCCGGAACCAAAAACAAAATCTCAATCGGAACACGATTTGGTATTCTGCATTCTGAGGATCATGGGGAAAGTTGGGTCGTGGACGACACGATACCTGTTGACCTGGGTGCGGCCTATGCAAATTTCTTTGGCACAGGCACCTACGCCTTCGCGGGAATGTCCGATAATAACTATGTCATCAATATGGCCAGCGATGAACCCCAATGGGAAAAGATCGAAGGCGTTCGCCGTGCAATCACAGGCGCTGCGATTGCGGGAGAGACGCTATATGTTAAAAATAGTAAAGCGATATTCCGGGGTCTAATTGGCAGTCCTGAGACCCATTATGAGCAGACTCCGATCACCTTTCATCACGTCGCCCCTGGTACGCCGCTTTTCATTTTTGTCGCTGATATCCATTCTGGAGCAGTATTTCCAGCGCCGTGGAAATGGGTCAATGATCTGCTCGTTATGTTAGCTCTGTTGCTTGTGCTTAGCGGGCCCATTGCCTGGGCATGGACACGTTGGCGATAGACTTGTGGCTCGCCATCCATGTCTCAAATTTATGCCAAGTTTCATGTAACGTTTGGGTCTTGTTAGAGTAGCTTTTACTTACTGGTTATGTCCTACTCGGCATTCTTTATCGCTTATTGTCTGATGTCTGCGCCCATGGCACTGAATGTTACCTTGCCATTTTAATTTTCTTTGATGCAAGAATTAGTGTGGCCCGAAAACCGTGGTGGCTGCTGCGATCGCGGATATAGCGATTGTGAACAGACCCATGTCGGCCAGCAATGCAAGTCGGAGGGTCTTAAATGCGGTCCGACCGCCTGACTTCAGCCTTGCTGTAACATAGACTTTGTTAAGTGCTCCAACACCGAGAGCTATTGAAGCTACGCCCAGCTTTAAAAGCAAAAGTCTTCCGTAAGGCGTCAGAAAAACGTTTGCGATTGATCCGGCGATTTCAACCGAAAGCCAGAGGCCAAGAGCGACCATCAACGGAACGGCCCAAAATGCGACCTGGCTGAAACGCTCCATGCGCCACGTTAGACTGCTGACCTCAATCCCCGCTCTGGGCCATAGGACGATGGGTGCCAGCACCCAGAACCCCGCGATGAGAACATGTATCGCGACAGCGGCGGATGCGAGGCCCACGCCCTCCAAGGCCTGCGTATGACCCGCCAGCCCAAAGCCGGCCGCCACCGCGAAAGCGCCGACCCCGGCGAAGAGCCGAGGACGTGTTATAGACGCCAGACTGAGGCAGACCACACCGAGGATCACCGCGAAAACCTGTGCTCGCACACTCGGCCATACCCAGCTGAACATGGAGACATC
>JBATUY010000088.1:0-2244 GCA_049671465.1 Pricia sp.
GATAGCGACCGTTCTCTTTTCCGTAGACCACCATATTGTGGGCGTTGAAATGAAATCGGTACGCATCGGGAAAGTAGAGCAGGTTGTAAACGCCGACCTGCAAGCCGACGGGATTATCGTTTTCCAAATTTTCGTCCAAGCGTGCTTTCGCTTTGGCAGCATTCCTGAATTTCTCGCGTTTTACCTTTACGCCGACCCTCTTGGCAAAACGGTTAAAGACCAATCCCGGTAGAACGCGATAGGTGAAAACCGGGGCGTAGTTGACTTTTATGAACGGTAAATAGCTGAACAGCAATCCGGATCCGATACCGAATACCATGGGTTCGCTGATCTCGAAACCCTTGTACCGCATCAGGTTCGATACTACCCCATTTTCGCAATGGGCCGTTTGTTGATGTGTAAAGTCTATTTTCAAGTCTATTTTATCCATCGATATGTTTTAGCTCCTCGACGGAGACGTCAAAAACATCCGCATATTTTTGAAGGGTCTTTGCCCTCAGTTTGTTGAAAACGGAGGGCTTGAGGTGCCGCTTGACCCGCCATTGCCAAAGGCCTACATAGCTGGCCAGAATGGGAACATCCATTTTATGCTTTTCCATGAAATATTCGATAGGGCTGGCCTCGCCCTTCAAAAAACGCGCTTTGGCCGCTGCCGTTCGTTCTTCGATCTCTTGTATCGCATTGTCCAAGGCCACTGACTTAGGTTCCCATCCGGTGCTGAGTTCGGTAGTGTATTCGCCATTTTCATCGACGGCATAGACCAAATCCCTGACGTTGGCCTTTTCAAGATGACTTTTGTCTTGCGGGACTTCTTCTTTTTTCATGGTTCGAACCGCTTGATTACTGATTTCTCGCACTGCGAGTGGTAATGCAATCGCAGGCTTTAGTACAAAATAAGCATTTTATGCTACTTCGTGAATCAGAAAATTAAAAGTACAAGCTACGATTAAATCGTCATTTCTGAAAGTAGACGACGCTACGGTGCAAATGCTCATATCGCCCGTATCATATCGGGATACCAGATGGGCCTTGGTCACCAAAAGTTCATTGACCTTTGGTAGCTCAGATATCTCCGCTTTTTTAATGGCACTGATATAGCCCATGATGGAGTTTCCGGCACCTTCTAGGTCGTCATCTTCGAAATAGCTCTGGCCGACGATGGCGGTACTGGCCTGGGCGGCGTTTTCTATAAGTCCGGTTTCGGAGAGATACCCGTTGGCATCTAAAAAGATACAGTTTTCCGTAATATCAAAATGGGTGATTACGGAATCTTCGTCGAGATAAGGGGTGGTGGTGGCCATCAACATCGGCTCGCGATGCGGCAAGAAGTTCTTAATGTTAATGTCGTAGCGTGCTTTTTTCATCTCAAACTACTTTTTTCAATGCGCCAGGGCCGTTTTCATTTCACTCGACGCCAAAAGAACACCTTCACATTCCACTTTCGCCCGGACTAAGGTCACGCCCATAATATCATGTAAGATTTCTACCGTGGTGACCAAAGTTTGCGATACTGCCGGAAGTTCGAAAATCTCCGCTTTTTTGATGGCACCGATGTACCCGGTCGGGGCCGGTTTTTTCAGCAAATAGTATTTGTAGCCGGTATGCAACGCGACCGTTTGGGCCATATTCTCGATGAGGCCCAGCTCGGAAAAACGATTGCCCGCGACCAACATATTATGGGGCGGTATGTGAAAGTGCGATACGACACTGGTCTCGGTATATGACGCCAAAGTATCGACCATAACAAAAGGCGTTTTCTGCGGAATCAGACCGAGCAGTACTTCTCCGACTGCGATATGTTTTTCGGACCCGTCCATTAACAAACGGTGAGGTAGGCGTACATGTAAGAGAAACGGGCACTTTCGGGTACGTGCAACAGAATGGTATCCCCTTTTTTCAATTTTCCGGAAGCCACAAGTTCCTCCAGCATCAAATAAACGGAGGCCGCGCCGACATTACCGACGTGCTCCAAGTTCAAGAACCATTTGTGCCAAGGCATCTCGACACCTTGCGCCGCCATTTCATCGTACAGTCCCTGTTTAAAGTAATAGGATGATATATGCGGTAAGTAATAATCGATAGTATCCGGACCGATATTGTGTTTGGCGTACACTTTTTTCAGGCTATCGACTCCTTTTTCAAGAATGTTGTCTCCCAACAGGCGGGTATCCTGTTTTATGGCGAACAGGGAGTTCTTGTTCCAGTCCTTGGCCGGAAATTCGCTCCATGCCTTGAGCTGGCCGT
>JBATUY010000089.1:0-2427 GCA_049671465.1 Pricia sp.
GCATCTATCTCCTTATTGTGTTGTTTATCGCCTACTGTTTCCCTGGCTCAGGCAAATGGCACGTCGGTCGATGAGATAATCGTCACAGCTCAGAAGAGAGAGCAGACGCTCCAGGAAGTTCCCTTAGCGGTCAGCGTACTATCTGCTGATGCTCTTGATGATGCGTTTATCACTGACCTAGAAGATTTGGCCGAACTTGTGCCGTCTCTGACCGTGACTCAGGGCAACTCAGACAGAAATTCAGCGTTACGAATTCGAGGTATTGGGACTCAAGTTTTTAGCGTGAGCGTCGAACCCAGTGTCTCTACAGTCATTGATGGAGTGGTTCTCACACGACCTGGATCAGCATTCACTGACCTTGTAGACATTGAAAGGGTTGAGGTTCTGCGAGGTCCACAAGGAACTCTATTTGGCAAGAATGCTTCTGCGGGCGTCTTAAATGTTGTGACCAAGGATCCATCCTCCGTATTTGAGGGGTTTGCGGAGGTTCAAGTCGCAGAAGACAACGAGTATTTGGCTAGAGGTTCCTTGTCAGGTCCAATTGCATCCAACCTAGCTTACAGGGCATCCGCCTTCATCAAAGGCAGAGACGGATATATAGAGAATATCGCAGGGGATGATGTCAATGGTAGCGACAGCTTTGGAGGCAGAGCAAAAGTGCTGTGGGAGCCATCAGACGTTTTTAGCTTGCAGTTGATCGGTGATTACACCGAGTCAGACGCTAACTGTTGCCAATGGCAGATTCGGTCGACAAATAACGCTGGATTTCGGTCGGAATTGGCTCCGATCGTGCCGGGTCCGGAAAATGACCAAGTTGATGTAAATGCGCCACTATTCAATGACTCCGAGCACTGGGGTGTATCTGCCGAAATGAATTGGGATCTTGGTAAAGCGACACTTACAAGCATCTCAGCGTTTAGGGACTGGTCCAATCGGGGCAATCAGGATATTGATAGCGTGTCAGAAACGGATCCCCTTCCGGGACGAATTCGTTTTAATGTCAACGATGGTGTCTCTGCGACCGAAACTATTACCCAAGAACTTCGCCTTGCATCTAACGGCGAAAACACTCTCAATTATGTTGTTGGGCTCTTTTATTACGATACTGACATTACAAGACGTCTTGATCGAGAATTAGATATTTGTCTGGCACCTGGTACAGGAGGTGCGGGATGCGGTTTTGTCTTCACTCAGTCGGGTTTCTTCACAACTTCGGTTGATAATACTAATTATGCAGCCTTTGGTCAGCTCGATTGGAATTTAACGGATAAACTCGGCCTGATTTTCGGTGCACGATATCTCAAAGATGAGTTGGGTTTTACTCTCCAACGGTTTGGCAACGTATCTGGCGGGCCAGTTGGCCCGTTCTCGGACGACACATCTGATACCGATTTCTCAATCAAAGTGGGCGCGACCTATGATCTTTCTGAGAACTGGTCGAGCTATGCGACTTATCAACAAGGGTATAAAGGCAGGGGCTACGATACTGGGATTGATTCTAACCCTTCCGACTTAGCAGCTCTGCCAATCGAAGCCGAGACTTCTGATGCGTATGAAATCGGCTTAAAAGGAAGTTTGGCAGATCGTCGTATTATTTTGAATATGGCGGCTTTTCATACAAAATTTGACAATTTCCAGGGGCAGGCCTTCAATCCTGCATCAGCGAGATTTCTGCTTGCGAATGTCGGCGAGGTCGAGACCACAGGCTTCGAGATTGACGGCGTAGCGAGGCTTAATGAAAATTTCACTCTTTCAGGTGGTCTTGCTGTCGTAGATGCAGTCATAAAAACCTTTCCAGGAGCTTCGTGTTACAATGGGCAGTCTGTGCAACAGGGCTGCGTCAATAATACGCAAAATCTTGCAGGGGCTCCGTTACCCAACGCGCCTTCAATTAAGTTCAACATAGGCGCCGAATATCGACGTGATATTGCTTTAAGTGGGTGGGAAGGCTTTTTAGGCTGGAATTATACGTGGCAAGATGATGTTCAATTCGGATTGAACCAAAACCCAGCTACGATACAGGACGACTACGGAATCGCAAACTTCCGTATAGGTGCAGTATCGCCAGATGATAAGTACGAACTCAATCTGTTCGTGCAAAATGCTTTCGACCAGAGCTATGCTGCTTCGATCTTTCAAACCCCTCTCGACGGCGGCGGAATAAGCCATATTCTTCCAAGGAATTACAGTCGTTACTTTGGGGCATCATTAAGGGCAAGTTTCTAGGCGATCATGCTTTGGACTGAGCTGCCTTCAAGAAGGACAATTGCTAAATGATAATTCAACCCGACCGCCGTAGGATTTTAGCCTCCATGAGTGGATTGGGGGTTATCGCTGCAACAGGTTGTTCAAACTGGCCTAGCGATATTAGGTCTAAATCCGCAATAACGGCTTCAGTACTATCTCCGGGTTGTAACGATGTAGCTT
>JBATUY010000090.1:0-5716 GCA_049671465.1 Pricia sp.
CTGTGACCAAATACTTTTGATTGTTGGATATTTTGAGCAATCGCATGTCTTGGCAATTAACAAGAATCGAAATCAATACCGTTGCAAGTGATAAAAGTATTGTTCTCATCTTCTAGCATTTATAATATTCTTTTGATAAACAGAAGTAAACTCCAACAATTGGAAATAAAAAATGGCCTTAAGTTAAATTTAAAGCCATTTTTTTATTCTATTCTTGTATGAGAACTATTTTTTAATGAACTGTGCGTCAATAATTAGTTTAACTTCATCCGAAACAACAATATTTCCGGCCTCGGTTACGGCGCTCCAAGTTAGGCCATACGCTTTTCGGTCGATAGATCCTTTCATTTCAAAGCCTGCTTTGGTCTGTCCATAGGGATCGACGGCAATGCCGTTAAAATCTACATCTAGGGCCGCTTCTTTGGTGGTGTTTCTTATGGTCAAATCCCCAATTAACTTATCTCCATCAAATGATTTTGAAGCGAATGTCATTTTTGGAAAGGATTCCACGTTAAAAAAGTCTTCTGACATAAGGTGTTTATCTCGATCGTCATTTTTGGTATCGATGGATGCAATATCTATTTCTACATTGAAGCTGGCATTTTTGAAAGCATCATCTACCGAATCAATTGTTGCGTCAAATTTTTTAAAATATCCTGTAACCGTGGATATCATCATATGCTTCACCTTAAAAGATACTTCCGAATGTGTTGGGTCTATTGCCCAAGTTGTTTTATCTGACATAAATTATAAATTTTAATTAACTAACGTATATACAACAATTGTATGACCAAATATAGGATTAAATTTACCTCAAAATGGTTGTCCCGTTTTAATTCTTTGTTAAAATCTACTTCACTAATAAATTCTATTGGTTGATGTTGACCTTCTAAAGTACTTTTAATTCCGTTGATCAAAATGCTGTTTGCTTTTCGGAATCTTACATCGCAATATTTCTGTACGCAGTTGCAATGACCTTAAAACATGGAACATAGCGTTTATGGGGTTTAGAGAGTCGAACCCGAGTCATGCGCAACAGTTCTAGGGCGTTTCACAACATATTTTTTATTAGGAAATATAATCAAGCAATATTTGCAAGGTGATAAGAACTAATAGAAATGGTATTTGGCGATTCCTTGTAGTATCCACTCCGTCTTGTTATAAACGGATGCCGAGTTTTCTAGTACCATTTTTACTAATGGTGTCGGCTTTGGGATATTCCCAAACAACAATTTGGAGGGAGAATTTTAATAGTTATGCGAACGGTACAGAAAATGGGACCGGTACTGGTTTTGCATCACAGTTATGGACAACTACGATTACAGGGAAGGTTTGGGTCCAAGGAGGTAGATTGGAAGCTACCAATCTGGGAGCAGAGGGAATCTGGCAAACCAATGCCATAAACGTTTTTGGATTCGAATCCGTAAGCTTCAATATGGATGTCGCTACCCAAGCGGATACGAGTCAGTTTGAACAGGGAAGCCTTTATTTTATCGAGGAATACCGAATAGATGGGGCAGCAACTTGGACCCAGTTTGAAAATGCCTCGGGAGATTCTTCCCCGGCCGATATTTTGCAATCCAATTGTACTGTAAACCTTCCCTCTACAGAATCTACTTTAATGATGAGGATACGGTTCTACAATACTTCAAATTACGAATACTATTTTATTGATAATGTAGCGGTAGAAGGGAGGCTCCCTTACTGTTAAGGGGAAATCGATTTTGAATTTTACGATTCAGTTCCCAGCGGGGCAACAGTGGATAATATTCCAACTTCTGGGGCTTTGGGCAGTGGGGTTTTCACTAGTTTTGATGTGGACGCACTACAAAATCAGGAAGATCCAGGGGATACGGACAGTTTCGCTATTAGGTACGAAGGCTATATTGAAATTGCCACTGCGGAATCCTACACATTCTACACTAGTTCCGATGACGGTTCCAAGTTATACATCTATGGACTACAAATCGTGGATAATGATGGTAATCATGGTACTCAAGAAAGATCGGGATCGCTTGCACTAACCACGGGATTGCACGAGATTGAGGTCTTGTTTTTCGAAAACAGTGCCGGTGAAACCTTAACCGTTCAGTATCAGGGACCTTCTATCACCAAACAAAATATTCCCTTTTCTATATTGTATTCCAACTGTGAAGGTGCAATAATGGATTCTACCGACACCGATAATGACGGTATTCACGATACTGTGGATATTGATGATGATAACGACGGAATTTTACACACTAATGAGTGTGGGGTAATTTCCGGTGGCGAAGTATTGACGGCAAGCAATATTCAATATTTTAGTAATGTTACTAATGGTGAGGGTAATCCGGGGAGCTCTTACGCACAAAATCCAACCACGTATCCTGGAGGGAGCTCAATACTTTTGTTACGATTTCCGATAAATCTACCTTCCGGGACCCAGGTAGTAGCTTATTTAGGTGCCAATCCAGCGGTCAGTGATTCCGATATGCGGTTGCAGCGTTCCAATGCCATCGGGAACAACGACGGCTTCTTAGCGGACGCCAACAACACACTTCTAGGTTCTATTAGACAGGTCTCATTTACCACGACCACCGATATAACCTTTATTCGAATAGAAGCCTATAATCACGGAGCTCGTGTTTATGGAGCTAGCTACAACGGTGGTTCTACCTGCCACAGTCTGGATACGGATGGTGACGGTATTTACAACCATCTGGACCTCGACAGTGATGGCGACGGGATCCCGGATAATATCGAGGGCCAATCAACAGTCGGATATACGGCTCCCTCGAATACGGATAGCAACGGAAATGGTCTTGATAATGCCTATGAATCCGGAGGGTTAACTACCCCGGATACCAACGGTGATGATGTACCTGATTTTATGGATACCGAAAGTGATGATGATGGATTGACCGATGAATCGAAAACTTAGTTCACGTTAATTAGTTCACGTTAACAGGAACAGATAGTGATTGTGATGGTCTAGATGATGCCACTGATGATTCAAATGGATATTCCGATCCTGGGGGTAACATAGACAACCCTTTAAATACTTCAGGAGGACCGTTTGTATTGCCGGATTGGGACAATTATGTAAATACGGGCGGGGATGTAGACTACCGAGATGATACGGACGATTCAATTTCCAGCGACCCTCCAGTGGTTACAGCTACGGGTAATCAGATTTATTGTCCATCCTCTTCGGTTCCAATTGTTGAAACGATAAGTATTACGGATTCGGACGACACTTCTACCAGTTCGGTGTTTGTTCAAATTTCAACAGGTTATGAGAGTGGAGAGGACCTGCTAACATTGACAGGAACACATCCTAATATTTCAGCCACTTGGAACGTAGTGGAAGGAAAACTAACACTTACAGGTCCTGCACTTTATACGGAGTTCGAAGCAGCAATTGCGGATATCCAATATTTCAATAGTGCGGTAAATCCTTCCGGGATCAAACAGTTTTCATAACAATTGGTTCGGCAAACTTTTTACCATCTACAGGTCATTATTATGAATATATACCTAGTTTAGGAATAACATGGGCCAATGCAAATTCCGCGGCCAATGCAAAATCTTACTATGGCTTTCAAGGTTATCTCGCAACACGCACCACACAGCAAGAAGCTGATTTCTCAGGATCACAGGCTACGTGTACGGGTTGGATTGGCGGTAGCGATTTAGCAACTGAAGGCGTTTGGCAATGGGTGACCAGTCCAGAAACAGGAACAACATTTTGGAATGCAGGAGTCGTCGGAGGTACCTCAAACTTTGCATTTTGGAAAGCGAATGAACCTAACAATCAAAACAATGAGGATAATGCGCATATAACACACCCCAATGTAAACCAAAGGAAGCCTCAACGCCTCCTGTAAGAATCACCCCTCGGCATGAAGCATAAAAAAAAGACCTAACATAATTAGTGTCTTTTAAAGGTATCGAAGTGGTAATAGAACCCACACTCAGAAGAACTGGATTTTGAATCCGCTTTGCCTACTAGTTTCGCTGCCATAACATTACATTTAAATTCTGGACTTTAAAATAAGAATCAATTCTAGCTAAACTTTCTAGAATAAAAATCTCTAATAAATAAAAAACTTCATGGAGTAGACTCGGAACCCCAACCCATCTACTGATTTTTTGTTTTAATATTTTCGATACTTAATGATTTATATTTTCAAATTTAGTAGAACTCGGATTTGTTTGACCATTGTTTGTTTGACTAAAAGAAAAAAGACCACCCCTAAAAGTCAGCTTTCCCTCGCCCGCACTGAGCGGAGTCGAAGTGTACAGGCGGAGACCCCGAATTAACAGGGGAACTCTCACAGATTGCGGCACGAGACCCTAGGATATTCAGGAGATAAAATTCTTTTCTAAAAATTAATAACAGCATCTAATGCATCATCAGCTTCCTTATGAATGAAATTTGCTTGATATCCAATTGTGGTTTTAAGATCACTATGGCGATATAACTTTTGAAGCATATGGGGGCTAATAGAATCCCCTGCAATATTCCCAAAACTGTGACGGGCAATATGGTTCGACAAGTTCTTATCTATATCACACTTCTTTGCAATTCGTTTTAGATATTTATCAAACAGGCTACTTGCATTTCTGATTTTTACAAATTTATCATAGTCACTTTTTGGATTTGCATTATCTAAGAACGGAAAGATATACTCCGCAGATTTACGTCTTTTGATATATAGATCAATAATGCCTTTTGCTTTTTCAGGTATCTTAAGACTAATAGGTTTTTCATTCTTGTTCATGGTGTAGAACAAACGCCCATCTTTAAAATCAGACCATTTCATTTCTAACACGTCCGATATTCTTATTCCGGCAAAGTAGAAAGAAAATAGCCATACATTGCGTGTGTGCCAAATACTTGTTTGTCGATTCAATTTCAAATCCTCAATCTTTAATACTTCTTCTCGCGTCAATCCGATTTTATGACCGGATGTAATTTTGATTTTTTCCTTTTCTCCGGCAAAAGGGTAATGTTTTCTATCCACTTCGCCATCTGTAATGACTTGATTGAAAAGAGTACGAATAAAAATCAATTGGTTTGTTATTGTGCGGGTTTTTTGTCGCAAGTATGCAGCACAAAAAGATTTATACTTATTTAAAAAAGCCGTGTCAATTTCCTCAAAAGAAAGTGTTTTCTTCTTAGCAAAGGCATTAATATCATCAACCATGGAATGTTCGGGTTTCCGCCCCTGTACCATTCGTTTTTTACGACGTTCCTTTATCTGCTCGATTGCAGATTCCATTGGCGCACTAGAATTTAAATTTAAAAACTCCTCTATGTTGCACAGGATGGACAATTCCGATTTCGCAACGGAATATGTTCCAGCTTTATACTTTCGCTCAATACGCTCAGCCGCCGCTTCAAAAAACGAAACCCTATTTCCCTTTCGTTTTACTTTATTGGTTATTTGCTTCGTTGATAGATTATCGTCGCTTGTTTCTGCATCAAGGAGGCTCGCATGAGCTTCGCTCAACTTCTTTTGAAGTAAATTGTTTAATCTCGTAGAATTCGGGTGCGACTTTTTTATACATCGCTCTATGGCATTCCAATCCTTTTCAAAAATGTAATTGCCCGTAAAAATATAGCTTGGTTTACGATTTTTTATCACGCGAACAGCTAAAGGAACCGTGCCATCTTTTTTTTGTTTGTGCTTGACAAGTACTATCTTTACTGAAGCCATGGGTTCTTCTC
>JBATUY010000091.1:0-9229 GCA_049671465.1 Pricia sp.
AATTTGGTTCAAAACCCCTAGTACGATATTGAAATATGCCAATGAAGCCATTTATCCTTTTTATGTACTGCACCAGACCGCAATAGTGATTTGTGCCTTTTACATTGTAAAGATGGAGGCCTCGATAGGGGTAAAAGCCGGACTCTTACTCTTGACCTCTTTTATATCCACGATGTTCATTTACGTATTTCTCGTTCGTCCATTCAAAGTGACGCGGGTCTTATTTGGGATGCGCAGAAATGGACCTCTCAATGAGTTCTATAAATGAAGTATTCCAAATCAACATGTTCTGCGCGGATTATTTTCCGTGCATTTTGTTGCCCCGCCAACGATTGATGAGCCAAATGACGACTACGACGACCGCGAGCAATAGAAAAATGATATTTCCGTCCATGTGATATAATTTTACGTTTGCTTTTTAAATTTTGAAAGTGCGTTTTTCGTGAACTCGGAAAGCACCAGTTTTCCGGTGATGGCGGCGCGCTCGGTCAATAGGGCGTCCCAATGTGAGGTGCCTTCCCACAATACTGCTTTCCATTCGGCCAAGCCCTCAGGGTTGTAGCCGGAAAGTTGGTTGGCGAAAAAATCCAGTTCCTTATCGAGCTCCTTGATATCGTCGAAGACTTTAGAGAAGAGTCCCTTTTCCTGCGCCCAATAGGCACTTTTCCATTCGGTAGGGGATAGCGACATTTCGGATAATGCCGCCGTTCCGATTTTTCGTTCCACCGCGGGCGCGATGACCAACGGGGCGATACCGATCGAGATTTCAGATAAACGTATAGATGCCGCTTCAGAGGCGAAGACGTAATCACAGGCGGCCGCCAATCCGACGCCACCGCCGACCGTTTTGCCCTGTACCCGGCCAACGATGACTTTTTTACACTTGCGCATGGCGTTGATGACCTTGGCGAAGCCGCTGAAGAATACCTTACCATCTTCCAAATTCGATATGTTGGTCAGCTCTTCAAAGGATGCCCCACCGCAAAAAGCGCGGTCGCCTTCCGATTTCAGAACGATTACCGAGATGGCATCGTTGACAGAAAGTTTATCGATTTCACCGGCAAATCTATGCAACATGTCAAGCACGAACGAGTTGCCGGCGGGATGGCCGAATTCTACGACGGCGACCTTTCCGACGATGTTAGTGTAGAGGCTTCCATTTTGTCTTTCTGTACCCATATTTCAAATTTAAGCGTTTTGCAATAACGGCCGAAACTTTCGACGAAACTTCCAGACCAAGGCCGCCCCGCGAATGAGCATCCAAACGGTAAAGGCTATCCAGACGCCATAAAGTTTCCAATCAAGGTATTTGCCTAGGTACAGAACCGGAATGAATCCTAGAAATGTCGCCGCTAAGAGGGTGTTGCGTAGGTATTTCATTTCCCCCAATCCTTTGAACAATCCATCTAAAACAAAGGCCACCGTATTAATGGGCAGTCCTAAGATTAAGATAAAGAAAAAGGCGTAAAAGGTATCAAGAACGATGGTATCGTTGGAAAAGATATTCCCGATCGGATAGTAAAACGAGAATGATACCAGCATCAGCACCAAACTGACCACGGCGCCGTATCCGGTTATTTTTTTGGCCAGATTCCAAAGTGCGTTATAATCTTTGGCACCCAAAAGCCGACCGCCCATGATATTCGCCGCCGCACCATATCCATCAATAAAAAAGGATGAAAACAGCCATAAATTAATCGCGATGGTGTGCGCGCCGATGTATTTAGGGCCCATGTCCGTTGCTTCCCGAACCGCTAGGAGCATGGCGGTATTCAAGGCGATGGTGCGAATGAAAAGGTTCAGGCTCATGCCGACGAGTCTACCAAGTTCAGGGTTGATGGGCAGTCTTAATCTCAAGCTGATATCGGTTTTTGCGTAGAGTAATATGAAGGCCATTACCGCCATACTCCCTTGGGCGATTAGGCTGGCATACGCGGCACCATCGAGATACAGGGCGGGCACCCATCCTTCTACGCCATAGACCAGAAGAAAATCGAGGCCGATGTTCAGTATGGCCCCGGTAATGGCAATCAGCATAGGGTAGAAGGTGTTCTGCAATCCCCTGAAAATGCCCATCACGGCGAACACGAAGAGCGTCAACGGAAAGCCCCAGACGCGAATGGAATAGTATGAAACGCAGTACTCCAAAATCTTTCCCGAAGCGTTGAACAATTTGAAAATATCCTCGACAACAAAAATAGTGGAGAGCAGTATGAGCAGGCTCAATGCGATGTTGAGAAAAATAGCCTGAGCGGGCAGGGTTTTGACTTCTTCGATACGGCCCGCACCTAGATATTGCGAAATGATGGCCGAAATGGCACTACGGGTCTGGCCCAAGACCCAAATCAACATAGACAAAAATGAGCCGACGATGCCTGCTGCAGCCAGTGACTCAACTCCGTCGACGGGAATATTGCCAACAATGGCGGTATCGGTTATCGACAGCAGGGGTTCCGCAATACCGGCAATGGTCGCGGGAATGGCCAGGCGGTTGATCGCTTTTAAATTGATGGGAGTTTTCAAGAATTGATAAGTGTTTTAAAGGGGGAAAGGTATATGGAATTTAAGGGCTAGTCAAGTTGCAATGCCCCAATAGATGACCCAATTTTAAAGAAAGGCTCGACGCACCGCGGGACACGTCCCACTGTAGCACTACTTCTACCGAAGGGCCAATCTCAAAAAAGTACCAATTCATAACAATGAAAAGGATGCTCGCTCTGCTTTGAAAAAAAGATGTCGCCTAATCGTATATATCCCCGGGCTTCGTAAAATTTTTGATTCCTCGGGTTTTGGCTGAAAGTATCCAAACGGACTGAAACGCATCCTTTTTCGTGAGCTTGATTTTCAGCGAAATTCATCAACTGCCGCGCAAAACCTTTCCCCTGAAAATTTGGATGTACCGATAACCGGTGGATGTAAACGTTATCTTTATTTCGAGTCAACCATTCGACTTGAGCGTACTCTTCATCCATATGCTCAGAAATAACGATGGTGCCGATAATGCTTTCGTCAACTTCCAGTACGTACAGTTCAGCTCGTTTTATGTCGTTCTCAAAGGCTTCTTTTGAAGGATAATGGTCGTTCCATTGATAGATTTTCTTTTTAATCATATCCGCTGCGCAGGCTCGGGTAATGGTAAGAATGTCAGGTATTTCAGTTATTTTTGCGCGTCGAATCATCTTTGAACGATTTTATCGTAAATTTAGACTTTAACTTTGACCATTATGATAAAAAATATTCTAGTCCCTATTGGCACCTCCCCAGATTCTTTTCATACGCTCCAGTACGCGGTTGATTTTGCCGCCGAATTCTCAGCGAATATCTACGTCATGGAAGTGTTCAGTGTGTCGGTAGGTGCCGGAAAAAGTTTGGCCAACGTCGAGAGAAAAGTAGCCAAAAGCAGCAAGGAGCACGTAAGGGAGGTCATCGAGAAAGTAGATTCTAAAAATGTAAAGATCAAAATTGCCACGTATAATGGTGACATAGTCGATGGCTTAAAAGATATCGATAAAGAACTGGGCATAGATTTGATAATCATGGCGCCGCGCAGCAACGATGTAAAGGAAGAGTTGTATTTGGGATATACCTCGGGACGGATAGTGAAACAGACCAATATTCCTACGCTCATCGTACCCAAAGGTACTGCCCTGATGCCCATGAAAACGATTTTAACGGCCTTCAAATCGGGTATCTTGAAGCGCAAACGTATATTGGACCCCTTGATAAGCATCAAGCAAAAGTTCGATGCCAAGGTCAACCTGCTCATGGTAAAGACCCCGGGGTATTCCGATGATGATTTGAAAATCAATACCGCACTGATGGACATTAGTTCGCATCTGACCCTCGCCGAAGCACCCAGTACCTATCTGGGCGTATTGGAGCATTTACAGTCACAGCAGCCCGACCTTCTATGTGTATTTAGAAGAAAAAGAGGCTTCTTCAAAAACCTCTGGGAAAAGAGTACTATACCGAAGGCTGAGTTTTCATCGCGGCTGCCCGTTTTAGTACTGAGCGTCAAAAAAGATTAGGAACGGGGGAAGCTTACGATTTCTATGGATTACAGTCTTTTTTACCGCCGCATTTGGGTCGGGGTACGTTTTCGCGCCAAAGACCAGCAATTACTTTACTAATGATTTTGATACGTTGGTAAAAAGTATTTCCTTTGCGGCAGCCAAAATGGGGGATTAGCTCAGCTGGCTAGAGCGCTTGCCTGGCAGGCAAGAGGTCACCGGTTCGACTCCGGTATTCTCCACCAGTAATGACGGGCCTTCACAGATGTGAAGGCTTTTTCATTTTTCGCAATGCACACTTTGTGCACACTTTTGAAAATTCCTTCCTTTTCGCATAAATTTTAACAGTATTTGGTCTTATTTGTGCCGAAAAAAACTCATTTGAGTTTATTTAGCGTGGTATTTCCTACTTTTAGGATTATTAAACCAGATACCAATTAATGGCATTATTTCAAACTTCCGTACTTAAGAATTACCTAAAGCAATTAGATGAAAAAACAGTTAGTAAGGCATATTTAAAATATGTTTCCTATTTTCAGAATGCCACCATTCAAGAAAATATAAGAAACTCTAAAGAAGAGCAGTTTCAGGCCACTTTTCTAAATGAACTTTTTGTTTCGATTTTAGGGTATACCCTCAATCCAAATCCCGATTTCAACCTTACTACTGAATTTAAAAATCAAAAGAACAATAGAAAAGCTGATGGGGCCATTTTATCAGGTGATATTGCAATTGGTGTAATTGAATTAAAAGGCACGAATACTAAGGACTTGGAGAGTATTCGCAGACAAGCGTTTGATTACAAAGCCAATCAAAAAGGTTGTGTTTATGTAATCACTTCAAACTTTGAAAAGCTTCGTTTTTATATTAATGATGCAACTGAATTTGAAGAATTCAATCTCTTTGAGTTGACCGTTGAGCGCTTTAAGCTTTTATACCTCTGTTTACATAAAGACAACTTACTTACCAATGCTCCTTTGTCAATTAAGGAGTCGTCCCTAGTAGAGGAGGAAAAAATAACTAAACGTTTCTATGCGGACTATTCTTTGTTTAAAAGGGAACACAACGCAAGAAATATAAAATTTTACGAAAGCCTCGGCTTTAAGAACGAGGGAAGACAAGATAGGAAGATTTATATTTCCAATTCTACTTTTGAAACTCCGCTGCATATGGCATGGTTCAATCCGAATTACGGAAAATAAGAACGGAAGCTTCGTCTGCTGAAAATAAAGCGGACACTTGGGCGGTCGTCACTAGTGCCATAAAAGCGTTAAATTGACACTGTTTAGATAGTTTTATTCGAAAATGAAAGGCCTACACCATGAAAAATATACAAAAACCTTGGATTGCAACGGGCTACCGATCATTTGCCTACGAAGGGCCCAATGGACTCAAAGTAGAGCGAATGTCCAAAGAGGTCGGTAAGAACAAATCTTCGTTTTACCATCTTTTTGCAGACTTGGAAGTATTCACCACAGCCCTTTTGGACTATCATTTGGAACAATCTAGAGTTATAGCCGAAAAAGAATCCAAATGTGAAACTTTGGAAGAGTTAATCGGGATTATCGTTGCACATAAAATAGACCTTTTGTTCAACAGACAACTTAGGGTTCACAGAGAAAACATCGAATTCGAAAAATACTTCTTGAAGGTAAATAACATATCCATTCCAGCTATACTTCCGATTTGGTCAAAACTGATCGAACTAAACGATAATTCGTATTTGGCCGAACTGGTCCTTCGACTTAGCCTAGAGAACTTCTTTCTCCAGATAACCGATGAAACGCTGAACACAACCTGGCTTCATGAATATTTCAAAGGTGTCAAGACATTGGTAAGGCAATTCAAAATGACTGGCTCCGTAACTTCATTAGACGGTAGCGTCTAAAATAAATCGCTTCTGTACCCTAGTATTGTCTTACTTGATAAGAAAATACGGATACTATGTACGATTCCACCAAGCAACGCCACCATGGCCTTAGGTCGCACAAATTGCATAAATTTTGGTTGAAGGTAACCGCGACCATCGTTGGAAGCTTTGGCCCTATCTTCTTTTTAGGCACCATGCCCGAGCTTTCGGAACCTGCGCGTTGGACTTTAGATTTTTTGAGTTGGCCCGTTGATGGCAATCATGATTTTACGGCGCCGACCACACGTTTTCTTTCAGCCTTGACCGGTGGATTTCTTTTGGGTTGGGGAGTGATGATATGGTGTCTGTCGATTTGGGTTTACGACAAGGCACCCGAATTTGTTAGAAAAAGTGTTGTAATCGGGTTACTGTCCTGGTTCTTTTTAGATAGCACCGGCTCCGTATTATCGGGAAATGCAACGAATGTGATTTTCAATGGCATAGTAATATTGGTAGCAGTGGGCCCAATGTGGATATCGGCGAATCGGATGCAATAATTTAAATCATACAAATGAACGTACAAGAAAATAAGCGTTATTTTTTAAAATCACTTTTAATAGTTCAAACGGTCGGTGTAGTGATCTACACCGTGCTAGCTATCCAAAATGATGGTGTGAACTTTTTGGAGAGAGCCCAAGAATTTGCCGTGTCCATGAAATGGATAGGTCAATTTACCGTAGATTTCAATTGCTACCTGATACTGTCCGCCCTATGGATACTATGGAGAAACAAATATTCGGCAAATTCAATTATTATTGCGCTGATTGCAATGCTACTAGGAATTATTGTTTTCGCACCCTACTTGTTATATCTACTAATACGGGAAAAGGGGGATTTGAAAAAAGTGCTGATCAGTGCTGAACGATAATAACTTGCCTTTGACAGACAATTGAATTTGAAAACCGACCCTACAATAAGATGTGTCGACAACTTTGTCTCACTAAGGCAAAGAGGGTTTCAAGGCTTTTAAAGCATCCTATTTGGCCATATCCTTATCATTTACTTTTTATCCGTTTTTTAAGGAACTGATTTAAATCCCTAAATTCGACCTAAACAGCTATTGAAGTGGATACGTTGCGTAATGAGATAACCAGACTCGCGGGAGGCATCGAAAAGGAGGTAGACGAGATTTACGATAATCTGACCTTGACCCTATTCGAAAAAGGGGATTTCCTTTTGAAACAAGGGCACTTATGCGATCAAAAATTTGAAATTTAATACATTTTAGCTTTGCCAAAACCTTAATACAATCTGTTATGGCAACCACAATTCTACTCTCAATCGGATTCGGACTTTTAATCGCTTTGGTAATTCTAAAATGGAAGCTTCCCACGAAAATCCAATATATCGAGGAAATTGAAATAGAGGCACCTATCGAAACGGTCTACGACGCTGTTCGTTATCAGGAACGTTCAATGAAATGGTCCGCTTGGCCAAGCGAAACCAATTCGCAATGCGCCGTAAAAAATGTCGACGGACAAGTAGGGGCGCAAACCGTATATCTCCAGAAAGGAAAGCAGTTCGGATATCAAGAGGTGACCGAGCTTGTGGAAAACGAAAAGGTAAGTTTTTATTTGACCAGTAAGGCGCCTTTTGAACAAGATACACGAATGCATTTTTATTTAAAAGAACTTCAAGAGCACAAAACCGCGTTTTCTTAGTATTTTGACAACACTTTAAAAAGGCCTAGTCATGTATTTCCCCATCTGTTCGGAATCGTGGACTGGACCCACAAAATGCACCTAAAAGACTTGGCAGGTCTCAAACAATATACAGAACAAAAATGACCGAGTACCAGGGAACCCAAAAAATCAAACAGCTAGAACCCATAAAAGGGGCCTATTTCTACCTAAAGATCAATGCCGAAATCGTTGAACAGTTCGAAAAGAAACGGGCGACCCGATTGATATGTACATTGGACGATATAGTAAGCTGTCGCTGTGGACTCAATCATCTGGGGGATGGTAATTTCTTCATCATCGTGGCCAAAAAGTGGCTCGTTAAACTGAATAAGGAATTGGGCGACGAGGTGCACTACAAAATAGAAAAAGACCCCGACCAACTGGGCGTAAAGATGCCGGAGGTACTGACCACTCTTTTGGCCCAGGATTCTGAAGCAAAAGCGATTTTCGAAAAACTGACGGACGGGAAGAAACGAAGCCTTATCTACAGTATCCAAAAGGTGAAGGACATCGATTTGTCCGTCCGAAAGATTTTGGATTTCTTGGAAGAGCAAGGGCGGAAAATGAGCTAAAGATACCTTATCTTTAAAGTCATAGTCTACCAATAGTAATTCAAAGGGGGGGCGTGAATTTAAAAAGACAATAGAAATGACCGTTCTAAGTAGAGTTTTTCTGTTTTCATTGATTTTCAATTTATCGCTCCCGTGTAGTGCCCAAAAGCTACAGGTCTCCGAGGACGGCCGATTTTTAGTCACGGAAAACAACGAACCGTTTTTCTGGATGGCCGATACTGCCTGGGAGCTTTTCCATAGAACTTCGCGGGAAGAGGTTGATAGGTATTTGGAAAAACGAAAATCACAGGGATTCAATGTAATCCAAGCGGTTGCGCTAGCGGAGCTTGACGGACTCAATGACCCTAATCGATATGGCAACGTTCCTTTAAATAATAATGACCCGACTACACCCAATCCCAGCTACTTCGAGCATGTGGATTACGTAATCGATAAGGCGGAAAGCTTAGGAATGTATATTGCTCTTTTGCCGACTTGGGGCGATAAGGTATTCAAGAACAGCTGGGGAATCGGCCCCGAAGTCTTCAACCCCCAGAACTCAGGAATATTCGGAAAATGGATAGGAAACCGCTACAAGAACAGAGATAATATTATCTGGGTCATTGGGGGAGATAGAAATCCAAGATCTGGTACGGAAGATGTCGAAATTTGGAACGCCATGGCAGAAGGTATTGCGGAGGCCACTGGAGGCTACGAAAATACCTTGATGACCTTTCATCCCCAACCCAATAGGGAAGGTGGGTCGTCGATATGGTTCCACGAAGAGCCTTGGCTCGATTTCAATATGCACCAGACCGGGCATTGCGCCAATCAGCCTACCTATGAATTGATAAAGAAAGATTACGAACTTCGACCCATCAAACCGGTGTTAGATGGCGAGCCTTTATACGAAGACCATCCGAATTGCTTTAATGCGAAAGAGTTGGGGTACAGCGTAGCCGATGATATCAGGCGCATTATGTATTGGAACGTTTTTGCTGGAGCTTTTGGCCAGACCTACGGGTGTCATGATATCTGGCAAATGTATACATTGGACAAAGAAGGAATCAACGGCCC
>JBATUY010000092.1:0-1507 GCA_049671465.1 Pricia sp.
GGAAACCATCTCTATACCACCCTTTCTTTGGACGATACGGTGGAGCTCATTGATTTCGAACGTTCTTTTTTTAAGGATGAAAACAAGCTGGCCGCGTTTGTGGACAAATGCGATGTGGTCTTCCATCTGGCAGCGATGAACCGCCATGACGATGCCCAAGTAATCTATGATACCAATCTGATGCTAGTAAAAGAACTTATCGCGGTCTGTGAAAAGAAAGAGGCGACCCCACATATCATCTTTTCATCCTCGTCCCAAGAAGAACGGGACAACTTGTACGGTAAGTCAAAAAGGGAAGGGAAAGAACTTTTTACGGAATGGGCCGCACGCAGCGGAGGAAAATTCACTTCATTGACCATACCCAACGTTTTCGGGCCATTTGGTAAACCCAACTACAATTCGGTCGTAGCTACGTTTTGCCACAAAGTGGCCCATAACGAAGAACCTACCATAATCAAAGACGGCGAGGTCGGCCTTATCTATATCAACGAACTGGTCGCCCTTTTTATCGATACCATAAAAGACGAAGGCGATTCAAAAGGAATCGGCAAAAATAGCTATGAAATAACGGTCGACCCGACAAGCCATAAAAAGGTTTCCGAGATATTGGCATTGCTCCAAGGCTATCGAAATAATTATTTGCAAAATGGGATTTTCCCTAATCTGGAAGATGATTTTGAAAAAGCGTTGTTCAATACCTTTCGCTGCTATGTACCGGAAGACCACTATCCCGTAAAATACACCGAGCATACCGACCCAAGGGGCAGTTTCGTCGAAATTGCCAGAACACGCACCAGCGGACAGTTTTCTTTTTCCAGTACGGTACCGGGAATTACTAGGGGAAACCACTTTCATACCCGAAAAGCCGAGCGTTTTGCGGTGATACGTGGCAAAGCCCTGATCCAACTGCGGAAAATCGGCACCGATAAGGTAATCGATTATGAGCTGGATGGATCGGAACCCGCCTACGTCGATATGCCTATATGGTATACCCATAATATAAAGAACATCGGAGACGGTGAACTGCTTACCCTATTTTGGATCAACGAACCCTACGATGCCGAAAATCCGGATACCTATTTTGAGGATGTATAAACCCATAAACTCACTTTCACATTGAAAAAGCTAAAAGTACTTACCGTAGTCGGCACCCGTCCCGAAATCATTCGTTTATCCTGCGTTCTGAACGCGTTGGATGCCAACGAGGCCATAGACCACACCTTGGTACATACCGGCCAGAACTATGACTACGAACTGAACGAAATTTTCTTCGAAGACCTCGGTATTCGTAAACCGGATCATTTTTTGAACGCTGCTGGAAAGAATGCGACAGAAACGGTAGGCAACATCCTTATAAAAATTGATCCCATACTCGAAGATATCGCTCCCGATGCCTTTTTGGTACTGGGCGATACCAATTCGTGCCTTTGTGCCATTCCCGCCAAAAAACGGAAGATTCCCGTCTTTCACATGGAAGCCGGCAACCGATGTTTCGACCATCGGGTAC
>JBATUY010000093.1:0-3207 GCA_049671465.1 Pricia sp.
AGACCGCTTCCAAATCAAGTAACGCCTTCAGAGGTTCGCGGTTCCAAACGATGGTTCCCCCCGGTTTTACTTTAAAAGTTTTGTTTATGATGCCCCCGAACTTATAATTGTATTCCCCGTCGACTACAACAAAATCACCGAACATTTCGAAGGCGCCACGGGTATTGATGCGAATAAGAAGAATACCTACACCGCTTCCTTTTAAAGAACTTCCGGTTTCGACATCGGTTACGATCTCTACCTCGGCCTCGGGGGTAACGTCAAGGTCGAAGGTAAGCTCGAGCCCTTCAAAACCGTCTAACGTCCGTTCTTCGTCTATGCTTTCCAATCCGTTTTTCTCGACAAAATTGATAAAGGAATAATCGCCGATAGAGGCCACATCGCTCAACGGAATTTTCAGGGAAGTGCCCCTTGCCGTTTCGCCTTCCACCGTAATGTTCAAGGCTTTCGTGGGGCCGAATATGCGTCCCTTTCCGTTCAGATACCCCGTGCCGTAATACAGCACTTCCTCTTCAAAATCGGTGTTCAAGATCAAAAATCGATTATCGTTGGTATCGACGTTCAGGTCCAATACCCAATCTTTGAAGAAAGAATGGGTAATCGTGCCATCTAAGTTCGCCTTGGTCTTTTTAGCTACATCGGTAACTTGAATATTCTCGAAATCAAAGGTCTGATCGTAAAGGTTGACCCGAGAGTCGGGGGCAAAACTATAATCGACGTTGAGATAGGGCACGCCAAGCCCTGCATTGTTCAAGGCAAGCGAACCGGTAAACTCTGGATTATTGACCGGCCCCAGTATCTTGGCGCTACCGCTCACGTCGCCCCTGATATTACTCAGAATGGCCTCCCCCAGTGGCGCAAACGGCTCAAGATCAAAATTCTTGAGATCTACCGAGAGGTCGGCCACGGGCATATCGCCCTTGTTGTCGATATTACCAACGACCAGCATTTTTTCCAGGCCTTTGTCCGTTATCTGCGAATTGACCGAGAAATCGGTGAGGTCTTTGTTGCCCACGATACCGATGGACAGATCCCCCACACGTATATCATTGATCGAAAAGTCTTCGATGCCCAGATTCGAGGAGGGCAGATAAATATCGTCTTTTTGCAATATGTTGAGCGTACCGTTCACCTCGCCCTGTAATTTAAGGCTGTCGATGGCCGGTGCGATTTTGCTCAACGAGACGATCTTAAACTGTAGCTCAAGGTCTTTGTAAGTCGAATCGGCCAATTCACCGCGAAGCCGAATCTGCTCTTCTTGGTTGTTGTTCATCACTATTTCTTGGATGTTGATACTATCCAAGGTACGATTGATGATGACCTTGTTCTTGTTATCGTTGTCCTTATTCAACGTCCACGTGTTCCCCTTAAAGCTGACATCGGAAGTCTTCAGGCCGATAACGGATTTGTTATCGGCGTTGAACGTATGGTAAAAATTGAGGTTGTAGCTGTCATTGAAGTCGCTACCGCCCTTGAATTCCGTACGAAAGAACAAGGTATCTTTTAAAGTGGTATTGATCAGATTAAAATCCTTTACATCATAATAATTGTTGGATAGGTCTCCGACCGATATAAAGGTATTGAACAAGGGATTCTTGTTGTCTATTTGTATATCAATGTTATCGGCCTCATTGCCATAGGCCACGATGCTTGGGGACTTAAAATTGAGCTTAAAATCACCTTCATCGGCAACGATATCCCCTTTGATAAATGTATTGGGATCGAACTTGACCTCAGGGAAGAAAACGTCGACGATCTTGTTGTATATCTTAAAATTGAAGGCCAACGTCTGCCCCCCGGAAATCTTAAAAGGCCGGTAATTCGTGTAAATACTTCCTAGGGAGTTCTGGAGCAGCTTCCCCAATTCGCGCACCCTAAAATTACCTTTGAGGTATCCGGTAATGATGTCGGGCGAATTGATATCGACAATGCGGATGGAATCGCTCTCAAAACTGGAGGACACCTTAAAATCCTCAAAATAATAGACATCGTTCTTATTCTTGAAAACGGTCTTGGTAAACTTGACATCCCCGACCAGGTCGTCTAACGTGTTTCCTGTGACGTTCATATTTACGTTGCCCTTGAATATGGAAACGCTGTCCTTTATAAAATTCAAGCGCTTCAGATCGGCATAATCGACGTTGGCAATAAAGTTAAAATCGTTGCGGGCGGAACCAAAGTCGGCCAATCCTGTAAAGTCGAATTTTATATTTTCATCGTCGGCCACCAGGCTACCGTCGAACAACTGGTCTTTTAAGATGCCCGAAACCTTGATGTTCTTGTATTCATAATTGTTGAAGCCGAGGGAATACACTTCTCCGATAACTTCGGTATTCAGCGTCTTTTGAACGAAACCCTTGCCTTCAACGTTAACGTCGAGCGTGGTTTTGCCCAAGCTTGAATTGTCGACAAAACCGCCCAGGTCAAAATCGATAAGCGAAATAAAGCCTTTATAGGTCGCATTGTCGATATTGTTGATATTGGATAGGTCGAGATCTACGTAGCTACTGCCGATTGCCGTATTCAGGTTGACCCTGGTACGGATCGAGGTCTCGGTAACCGTGGCGTCGCCCCGAATGGTAAACTGGCCCAGTTTTTCAAAAGTGGATGGTAAAGATTTTCCGAGGATGTTCGGCATCAAGGATCGCAGTTCGTAGTAACTGGAAGTTACATTTTTCATATCGGCAAGCATTACGAATGGCTTGGCTTTGGTAAACAGGTTCTTAAAATTAAAATTGCCCCGAATACCGGTATTGTCCGATTGTAAAAAAAGCTGCTCGGTATTCAAATCGTTCAGCGTGCCGGATAGTTGGGACGAGAAGTTTACCTCTTTCCCCTTTCCGAACTGGTCGTAAAGCAGGTTGATTTCATCGAAGGCCACGGTCGAATCGTCGAAATTTGCAGTCAGGTTTACCTTGTTCAAGAAGTCAGCAAAGTCTTTTCGTTCGTAATCGAAAACCAGATTGCCGTTTAAGTAGGATGCCGGGGTACGGATCTGCAACGAATCAAAACGCATCTGCTGGCGCGAATAGTTGAACCGGGTGGCCATTTCATCGACTCGGATGCCCCTATCGCTCGAAAAGGACATCGCATCGATAGCGGCGGTCACTTCAGGGCCATCGATCTGAAAATCGGTGGCATGGATGTTCAATGCACCGAAATCCAACATTTTCTCCTGTTCCCTGTTCTCATCGATAAGCTTGAACG
>JBATUY010000094.1:0-1814 GCA_049671465.1 Pricia sp.
ACGTCAAAATCCCCCCGCTGGGCGATGGCCTATAAATTCAAGGCCGAGCAGGTTTCGACGCTTTTGAACGAAATCACATATCAGGTGGGGCGTACAGGTGCCATCACCCCGGTCGCTAATTTGAAACCGGTCTTATTGGCAGGTACGACGGTGAAAAGGGCATCGTTGCATAATGCAGATCAGATTGCCAAGTTCGATATACGCGAGCGGGATACCGTTTTTGTAGAGAAAGGTGGAGAGATTATCCCCAAGATTATCGGTGTCGATTTTACGAAACGGCCGCCAGATTCGCAGCCTACGAAGTACATCGACCATTGCCCCGAATGTGGCACCCAACTTGAACGCACAGAAGGCGACGCCAAACATTACTGTTTGAATTACTATGGCTGTCCGCCTCAGATTACCGGGCGTATCCAACATTATATTTCGCGAAAAGCCATGGATATCGAAGGTATTGGTGCGGAAACCGTCGAGCTTTTGTTCAAAGAGGGACTTATAAAAAATTATGCAGATCTCTATACGCTGACCAAGGAGCAGATTCTACCTTTGGAGCGGATGGCAGAAAAATCCGCAGAAAATCTGGTAAAGGGCATTGCTGAATCCGTTAAAATACCCTTTGAGCGGGTTTTGTTTGCTTTGGGCATCCGCTTTGTGGGCGAAACGGTCGCAAAAAAACTGGCCAGGGCCTATAAAGATATTGATACTTTAATGTCGGCATCCGAGGAGGAGCTGACCGCGGTAAACGAAATCGGGGAACGTATCGCACAGTCGGTGGCCGAGTTTTTTCGAAACGACGCCAACCGCGAAATTATAGCCCGTTTAAAGGAATATGGCATCCAATTTTCTCTATCCGAAGAACAGTTGCAAAACCGTACCGACACGTTCAAAGGTATGACTATCGTGGTTTCGGGGGTTTTCGAAACGGTATCCCGCGATGAACTGAAAAAAATGATCGAGGATAACGGGGGGAAGGTCGGATCGAGTATATCCTCAAAAACGGCTTATCTTGTTGCCGGTGATAAAATGGGTCCTAGCAAGCGAACTAAAGCCGAAAATCTCGGTATACCCATTATTTCCGAGATGGAATTTATCGGTATGATCGACGCTGATTAGGGTTGCTATCTGGGAGCTTTGTGTTTCATTAAAAAATGTATGCAAGAGAAAAGTCGGACGTAAATCCGACTTTTTCGGTAATATAGGTTTAAAGTTTTGGACGTTTTCTATAGAACTTTACGCCCTGAAATAATGTTGTACAAAATTACGATTACCGCTATTACGATAAGCACGTGAATCAGGCTACCGGTGCCCATACCCGGTATTACGCCCAGCATACCTAACAACCATACGACAATACAAATAACGGCAACCAGCCAGAGTAGACTTCTCATAATTTAATTATTTTAAGGTTAGATTCACAAAGTAGTGATTTTAAGGTAACGTGAGGGAATCGAATCGCGAAAATAAGTGACTTAAAAATAATTACGGAAAATTTAAAATTGAAGTCTTACGATGCTCTTATCCAGTTGGTAATTTGTTTCTTAATAAAATTTAGAAAGGGTGACCAAGAGTATACAGAGAAAAAAGAAGGGAAAGTAGCTCGCCTTGAAAATTTGGTTCTCATTAAAATCGAAAACCGAAGGTTTGGTCTTGGCGTAGGTAATCAGGTTCCACGTGGTAATGATAATCAGCAGATACGTAATGAAGTAATAGTATTCCATATAAATAAGGTCCGCGGTTATAATTTCTTTGCGCAGGTCGATATGGGAGAAAATCAATACGAAGAAAAAGGCGGCCATACCTTCGATAATGCCCTG
>JBATUY010000095.1:0-10752 GCA_049671465.1 Pricia sp.
ATTTACGGTTTCTCAAGATTGATTTTTTTATGATGAATGTCTCCCATCACTGTAAAGACCTTATTTTTACAGGATGACCCGATTCCCCAAAAAACTAAAGGATAAACTAATTCACCGGAAGTCCCAAAACACCCTGAGGCACTTACCGGAGGCGAACGCTTTGGTCGACTTTTCCTCTAACGATTACCTAGGTCTTTCTAGAAATAAAGCTGTTTTTCAAAGGGCATCGCAACTATGGGCCGCAAGGGGCATTTCGCGTAACGGGGCAACCGGTTCGCGTTTGCTTTCGGGCAACCATGGGCTGTATGCCCAATTGGAAAAAAAATTATCCGAATTCCACCAAACGGAATCCGCCTTGGTCTTTAACTCTGGTTACGATGCGAACATCGGCTTTTTCGGATCCGTGCCGCAGCGTGGCGATATCGTTTTCTACGACGAACTCATTCACGCCAGCATTCGCGATGGCATCAAAATAGGAAACGCCAAAAGCTATAAGTTCAAGCATAACGACATAGCGGATTTAAAAAAGAAATGTAGTGCTTTGGCGTTCGGACAAAAGGTCGGCAATCGAAACGTAGCCGATAAATCTGGTGTTAGCGCAGTCGAGGTACCTGTATCGAGCTTGCCTACCGCTAAGGAAGGCGCTACCGAGATATATATCATCACCGAATCGGTTTTCTCCATGGACGGCGACTCGCCCGACCTAAAGGCTTTTGTCGATTTTTGCAAAAAAAACAACTACCATTTGGTAGTCGACGAGGCCCATGCCGTCGGCGTGTTCGGTAGCAGGGGAGAGGGTCTGGTTCAAGAGCTTGAGCTTCAGAACGCCGTTTTCGCCCGCATCATCACTTTCGGAAAAGCGATGGGCTGCCACGGTGCGGCCATTTTGGGAAGTCAAAACCTTACAACCTATCTAGTAAACTTTGCGCGGAGCTTTATCTATACGACAGGACTTCCCCCACATTCAATTGCGACCATTCTCGCGGCTTACGAATGGTTATCGACCCCTGAAGATAGAGGCAATCAAACCGGAAAACATCCTATTTTAAAGCTCACGGATGCCATTGAAATCTTTAATGGTAAACTAAAAAACGGTCTTACATCCCACTTTATCCCCAGTATTTCCGCCATCCATTGTTGTCTACTTCCCGGTAACGAGCGCGTAAGGGCAGTTTCCGAAAAGTTACGGAAAAACGGTTCCGACGTAAAGGCAATTTTATCCCCGACGGTTCCCCGGGGGCACGAACGGCTGCGAATTTGCCTACACAGCTTTAATACCGAAAAAGAGATTCATGAACTGTTGGATGGGCTATCCAATTATATCGAAAACGAATGAGCGAAAAATTCTTTACCCTAGCGTCATTTGATTACCCTGCGGATGTTCAGATTCTGAAAGGAAAACTGGAATCGGAGGGCATTCCCGTATTCTTAAAGGATGAATACACGCTGAATTCAGATCCCATGATAAGTAATGCCATTGGGGGCGTGAAAGTGCAGGTCTATACGCGTGACAAAAATCAGGCCTTGGAAATCTATGATGAAATCAGGGCCTATGCGGTCGATGATGACGGAAATCCGGTCGTTTGTCCGAACTGCAAAAGTCAACGCTCGGAAGTATATTATAGGCGCAAGGGCATTTTCAACAAACTTTTTCCGTTTTTCGAAAAAAGAAAATACAAATGCCTAAATTGTGGCATGATTACAAAACAGGATTGATATGAATCAGATTTTTGTAACCGGAATCTCGACGGAAGTCGGAAAAACTATCGCCTCGGCCATCATCACGGAGGCTTTGGAAGCTGATTATTGGAAGCCTGTACAAGCGGGCAGCCTAGAGCATACGGATACCGACCGGGTAAAAGAATTGATTTCGAACGGAAAGTCCAAATTCCACAAAAGCAGTTACGAGCTGAAATCTGCAATGAGTCCGCATGCGGCGGCAGAAATCGACGGTGTGACTATAGACCGCCTTGATATACACGAACCGCAGACCGATAATTATTTGGTCATAGAAGGTGCCGGCGGGCTATTGGTGCCCTTGAACAATACCGATACCATCTTAGATATCATCATGCCAACCTATCAGGTGGTAGTGGTCTCCAGACACTATTTGGGCAGCATCAACCATACGCTCTTGACCGTTAACTGGCTGACGAGTAAGGGATACGATGTATCCTTGATTTTTAGCGGTGCAAAAAACCCTCATACAGAAAATGTCATACTGCACAAAACCGGTGTATCTCTTATTGGCCGAATCGAGGAGGAAGAAAAATTCGATAAAGCCGTAGTGAAAAAGTATGCCGATCGGTTTGCCCCGATTCTAGAAACACTTTGAACCGCCGTTTTTTATTTCCCATCTTTGTATATGCCTTCTACAGACGTATTGATCAAATCACTATCGGAGCGCGACCAAAGACATCTTTGGCATCCGCTGACGCAGCATAAGTTGCATCCTGAAATGTTGGCGATTGCCAGAGCCAAGGGTGCCGTACTCTATGACGAGCAAGGCAAGGAATATATCGATGGTATCGCTTCTTGGTATACCAGTATGTACGGGCATTGCAACGATTTCATTTTAGAAAAGGTCCATCACCAGATGCAGCGGTTGGATCAAGTGGTCTTTAGTGGCTTTACCCACGAGCCGGCGGTGCTTCTATCCGAGAAACTTATCAAGATTCTTCCTGCGAACCAAGAGAAGCTATTTTTTTCGGACAACGGCTCGACGGCGGTTGAAATCGGTATCAAAATGGCCCTACAATATCATTTTAATAAAGGTGAAAAGCGTACGGTCATGCTCGCTTTCGAAGACGGCTTTCACGGTGATACCTTTGGGGCGATGTCCGTTTCAAGTCTCTCTGTCTACAATGGGCCGTTTGAAGATTTCTTCATCGCCGTGGAACGTATTCCGGTGCCGACCACGGAAAATATTGCGGGTATTTTACAATGGTTATCCCTGCGCCTTCAAAAAAACGATATCGCCGGATTTGTCTACGAGCCCTTGGTTCAGGGTGCGGCGGCCATGAAAATGCATGATGCCGATGGTTTGAACCAAATTTTAAGGCTATTAAAACAACATGAGGTGCTTTGCGTCGCCGACGAGGTTATGACCGGCTTCGGCAAGACCGGTAAAAATTTTGCTTCCGACCATATGGCGACCAAGCCCGATGTTATCTGTCTCTCGAAAGCCTTGACCGCAGGGCTGCTGCCTATGGCCGTCACCAGCTGTAGCCAAAAAGTCTACGATGCCTTTTATAGCGATGATATGGCTAAAGGATTTTTTCATGGGCATACCTATACCGCGAACCCTTTGGCCTGTACCGCGGCCTTGGCAGGGTTAGAACTTCTGCAAAGTGAAGAAATACAGCGCAACATTGAACGAATCGTAGTCGCGCATCAAGGTTTTGACGAAGAGATCAAAGATCATCCGAAGATAGAAAGCACGCGACAATGTGGCATTATTTACGCCTTGGACCTGAACCTGAAAACGGAGCGCTACGGGAATTTAAGGGATAAGCTCTTTAAACATTTCATGGACAACGGCGTATTTTTGCGTCCGTTGGGGAACACGATCTATATTCAGGCGCCCTATATTACTTCCAAAGTGCAATTGGAAAAGATTTATGAAACGATTAGAAGTGCTTTGGATTTGGTTTAGCTTGAACTTTACTGTTTTGAAGGTTCCATCCGCAAGCGAAAAAAAAAGGCGATTGTTCTGTTCGCAGGAATATTTATGGGTGATAAAATTTTTGGGAATAACGCTACGAAATCCCATCCTATTTATATAACAAAATGCCCGTCTTGGACTCTTTGGGCATAAGGAAGTCGTATGCAACTTTAAAAATCACTATTGAATACACCTGTTTCCATAACCGCGATAGCCTCAATTTCCCCCTTGGGCACCTCGATCGATGAAATCTGGACCCAGTATAAACAGGATACCCATCATTTTACAAAAAGAAGTTTTAGCGGTACCGATGAATGGGTCGCCCCGTTGCCGGAAGCGGCGAGACAAGAAATCGAACAGCTTAAAAAGGAGGATGTCAAATATAGAAATTTAGACGACTCGGTATTGTATGCCCTATATGCCTCCCGAAAAGCGGTGAGTCAAGCAGGATGGTCTCCAAATCGGCTTGGTGAGCACGGAAATCTTAAAGCGGACGGGCTCCATTTCGGCATCAATATCGGTTCTTCAAGGGGCGCTACCACGCTCTTCGAAAAGTACCATGAAGAATTTTTAAAAGATCATAGGGCATCGACCCTTTCCTCGCCGACCACGACTTTGGGCAATATTTCATCATGGGTCGCCCATGACCTGCAGACGAAAGGTCCCGAAATATCACATTCCATAACCTGTTCCACTGCGCTACACGCCTTGTTAAACGGTGTGGCCTGGATCGGTAGCGGTATGTCTGACAAGTTTTTGGTCGGCGGCAGCGAGGCGCCTCTGACCCCATTTACGATTGCCCAAATGAAGGCTTTAAAAATTTATTCCCGCTCAAAAAAATCGGTTGATCGATCTATTTCGACCCAAGCTCGGGAAAGTGCGGATATAAAACGAGAAAACGCGGATAGGAAACATGAGCCATCTGTTTATACCGAAGCCGGATTTAGCGGAATACCGGCCGACGCGCTCGAGGGGCTATATCCTTGCCGGGCCTTAGACCTTTCTAAAAAACAGAACACCATGATTTTGGGCGAGGGAGCTTCGGTCGCCTGCCTCGAAAAGGGCGTTTCGGAAAATGCACTAGCCCTTATCGAAGGTATCGGCTATGCCACGGAGCCTTTGCGCCATAACACGTCTATTTCCACTGATGCCGAATGCTTTCAACGTTCGATGCACATGGCCTTGGGCAGCACAAAACCCGAAGAGGTCGACGTCATCGTAATGCACGCACCCGGCACGGTCAAGGGCGATTCCTCCGAATTCAAAGCGATCGAAAAGGTTTTCCGTAACAATATTCCAAATTTGACTACCAATAAGTGGAAGATAGGGCACACTTTCGGTACCTCGGGTATGTTGAGCGTTGAATTAGCGGTGTTGATGTTGCGAGAGCAACAATTTATTGAAGTTCCTTTCGTTGACTATATGTCGACGCCTAAAAAAATCGACAAGATACTGGTCAATGCGGTCGGATTTGGCGGAAATGCGGTAAGCGTGCTTTTAGCAGGCGTTCAGAGATAGCCAGTGTATAGCTGTGCGATATTTGAGACTTAAGTTAGTGAATATTCTAGTAGATATACCAACCTTAAAACCATCTTATGGAGCTAGCGTATGAATCGATCACGTTGTTCGAGAAAATTTATTGGATCGTCGCCGTAGTCGGTTCCGTTATCCTGGTCATCCTCTTGGCCATGACCTTTATTGGTGGTGAGCTCGATGAGGTCGATGGTGATGTCGATACCGAAATTGAAGGTGATACCGGTATTGAATTCCAATTTTTATCCTTTAAAAACCTTGTCGGCTTTTTTACGATTTTCGGATGGTCGGGCATAGCCTGTATTGAAGCCGGACTTTCTTACGCACTAACCGTTGTGATTTCCCTGATCTGCGGTCTGTTGATGATGTTGGCCATGTCCTCCCTTTTCTATTATTTGGGAAAATTACAGAGCAGTGGTTCGTTACGCTTTAAAAACGCCCTGAATCAAGTGGGCGAAGTGTACCTCACTATCGGCGCCAAGCGAAGCCGTGTCGGCAAGGTCAGTATCAATGTGCAGGGTACCTTACGCGAAATGGACGCCCTGACGGACGAAACAAAAGACCTTCAGCAGAGCGATGTCATCATCGTGAAGGAAGTGACCGCCAACGGAATATTGATTGTTGAACTCCTTAATACCTAACCCATGCTACAAATCCCCTTACAACTGGGCTCAAGTGCTCCATTGCTGGCCATCGGCTTCGCAATCCTTTTCTTTTTCATCATCATTATATCCTTCATCCGAAGGTACAAACGATGTCCGTCTGACCGTATTCTGGTCGTCTACGGAAAAGTGGGCGCCGGAAGTTCCGCTAGATGTATTCACGGTGGGGCCGCCTTTATCTGGCCCGTCATTCAAGATTATGAATATCTCGACCTTACGCCGATTTCCATCGAGGTGAACCTGGTGAACGCCCTGAGTAAGCAGAATATTAGGGTCAACGTACCCTCCCGTTTCACCATTGGTATCTCTACGGAGCCGGGTATCATGCAGAACGCCGCAGAACGCCTTTTGGGGCAAGGGATGCAGGAAGTGCAGGATCTGGCGAAGGAAATTATATTCGGACAGCTACGTTTGGTCGTAGCTTCTATGGATATCGAGGAAATTAACTCGGATAGGGATAAATTTCTCACTAATATTTCGCAGAGTGTCGAGTCCGAATTGAAGAAAGTGGGATTAAAGCTGATCAACGTAAACATCACTGATATCGTTGATGAATCTGGTTATATCGAGGCTCTGGGTAAAGAGGCGGCCGCCCACGCCATCAATGCCGCCCGAAAATCAGTTGCAGAGAAAAACAGAGACGGTTCTATCGGTGAGGCCAATGCGGTACAGGACGAACGTACACAGGTCGCCGCGGCCAATGCGCAAGCGGTCGAAGGCGAAAACATCGCAAAAATCAACGTGGCCAATTCCGATTCGTTGCGACGTCAGCGGGAAGCCGAGGCCGAACGCACGGCTATCGCTGCCGAGAAGGTACAGTCCGCAAAAGCTCTGGAAGAATCCTACGCTGCGGAAAAGGATGCCGAGATCGCCAGGGCCGAGCGGGTGAGAAGTACCCAATTGGCCGATATTGTCGTGCCCGCCGAAATCGATAAGCGTAAAGTGGAAATCGATGCCGAGGCTGAGGCCGAGAGAATACGGCGTAAAGCCAAAGGTGAGGCCGATGCGATACTGTTCAAAGCGCAGGCCGAAGCCCAGGGTCAATTGGAAATATTGACCAAACAGGCACAGGGCCTTGATGAAGTCGTTAAAGCGGCAGGCAACAACACCAAAGATGCGGTGTTGTTACTGGTGGCCGACAAGCTACCGGAGCTGGTCCGATTACAGGCCGAGGCTATCAAGAACATCAAAATTGACAAGGTCACCGTGTGGGATTCAGGCTCGAAGACGGCAGATGGAAAGAACTCCACTTCCAATTTCATTTCGGGGATGTACAAGTCGGTGCCGCCCTTACAGGAAATGTTCAACATGGCCGGTATGCAGCTTCCTGAATACTTGAAAGGCAAAGATGTTGAGGGGGAGAATACCGAACCCAAATCGACAAACGAGTCCAATACTAAAAAGTAGGACGGGGAATCGTAGTTTGGGTTATTAAAAGTAAAAAAGATCGGTCGCTCTCATCGGCGGCAGGTCTTTTTCCATTTTCTGTTCTCTCTTTTCTATTTTAAACGCTATTTTTGAAGAAGAATCCAATACTTGTTATGAGCACGAAAAGGCACGACTGGACGAAGTCCGAAATCCTCGATATTTACAACAAACCTATGATGGAACTGCTCTACGAGGCGGCCACCGTCCATAGAGAATATCACGACCCGAATACCGTTCAGGTGTCTACGCTATTATCGATCAAGACCGGAGGTTGCCCCGAAGATTGCGGTTATTGTCCGCAGGCTGCGCGGTATCATACCGATATTGAGGGCAACGATTTGATGACCGTTCCGCACGTGAAAGCACAGGCATTACGGGCAAAAGCTTCAGGAAGTTCCCGTGTTTGTATGGGTGCCGCTTGGCGCAATGTCAAAGATGGCCCCGAGTTCGACCAAGTCCTCGAAATGGTGCGTACCATCAATAAATTGGATATGGAGGTATGTTGCACCTTGGGCATGATTACGGAAAACCAAGCGAAACGATTGGCCGAAGCGGGATTATACGCCTACAACCACAATTTGGATACTTCCGAAGATTATTACAAGGATGTAATTTCCACGCGGGCCTTTCAAGATCGTTTGGATACCATCGATAACGTGCGCAAAAGCAATGTCACCGTTTGTAGTGGTGGAATTATAGGTATGGGGGAAGCCTTGGAAGACCGCGCAGGCATGCTGGTCGCCCTATCGAGCCTGAACCCGCAACCGGAATCCGTTCCCATTAATGCCTTAGTCGCCGTACCCGGTACCCCGATGGCCGAAATGGAACCCATCAGTATTTGGGAAATGATCCGTATGGTGGCCACCACGCGAATCGTTATGCCCGAAACCCAAGTGCGGCTTTCCGCGGGCCGCACCGAAATGAGCCGTGAAGGGCAGGCAATGTGTTTCTTCGCGGGAGCAAATTCAATTTTTGCGGGCGATAAACTATTGACCACGCCGAACCCTGATGTAGGTGAGGATATGGCGATGTTCAAATTATTGGGGCTGACGCCGCAAAAACCTTTCGTAAAAGTATCCCAACCAAAAACCGTAGAGGCGTCGGAGTCTCAATTACAGCCTATCGGCGAAAAGCCTAAATGGAGCCGACCAGGGCATTCGATCGAGCGCAACGAAACGGCCAAGGCAAAATCAAAGTCCGCCGTTACAACTACCGATTCGTAATGGCATTATGCCTTATGGCCAGCATTTCTATCGGGCCTAAATTTAGATTAGATTTAAGAATTTTATGCTTTGGGGTTAATTAAATTTGTTTGTCTCGATGTAAACATCCTTTAAACTAGTAACATTGAATTTAGAACCGATTCCTAGGGTAGCCTCCATGACCAAGGAAGATTTTTTGGAAGGATATTTTAGGCCGCAAAGACCAGTGGTCATGGAACATGGCGTCGATGACTGGCCCGCCATCGAAAAATGGAGTCTGGACTATATTCGTCAAGTTGCCGGCGATAAAACCGTGCCCTTGTACGATGACAGGCCGGTCAACCATAAAGATGGTTTTAACGAACCACATGCCGAGATGAAGATGGCCGACTATGTAGACCTCTTAAAATCGGAACCTACCAAGTACCGAATCTTTCTTTGGAACGTTTTAAAGGAAGTTCCACAATTACAAAAGGATTTCAGCTTCCCAGATTTCGGACTCAAACTGAAGAAAAACTTACCCATGTTATTTTTCGGTGGTCAAGATTCTTCGACCTTTATGCATTTTGATATCGATATGGCCAACATTTTCCATATTCATTTTGAAGGAAAAAAAGAGTGTATTTTATTTCCACAATCCGAATCGAAATACCTTTACAAGGTACCACATTCGTTGATTGCCCACGAGAGTATTGACTTTGAGAACCCCGATTACGATAGGTGGCCCGCTCTGAAATCAGCGAGTGGATTTAAAACAGAACTGAACCATGGCGATGTGCTTTACATGCCGGAAGGGTACTGGCATTACATGAAATATGTGACACCAGGGTTTTCGATGAGCCTACGAGCCTGGCCTAAAAATCCGTTCAATTTCGCAAAGGGGCTGTACAATATATTGATAATGCGCAGCTTCGATATCGCCATGCGCAAAGTGCAGGGCCAGAAATGGATCGAGCGTAAAAATGAAAAAGCGGTACAGCGAACGAATGCAGCCCTAGTTCAAAAGCAAACGGTTAAGAGCTAGATACTAGTTTTAAAAATGTCAATCTAGAAAGATTGATCGGTTCGCCACGCCAGTCCTCAATGGCCACCATTACTTGCAATAGGTGTATAAAAACCCAAATGACCTCTGAAATAAGGCGTTTGAGATATTTTAGATTTTAAAAGAACAGCCCTTTTCTGGAATCCTTTCGTAAATTTGTTTTTTCAATTATAAACGCAATTTCATACGTATGAAAAACTATATAGTAATTTTATTTTTATGGGCCGGAACGACCACAGCGTTTGCACAGGGATATTCGGGCAAAGGCGATCAAAAATTTCAGGTAGGAGCCAATTTGCAGGATAATGGTACGGGTATTACTGCGTCTTATGACTATGGCCTCGGCGAAAATATTTCTGTAGGTGCAGTTTCTTCTTATTCTCTGGGTATCGGCAGTGAAGTGGACAAAGGCGCGCGGGAAAGATTTGATGCCAAGGCCAGGTTCAGTGCTCACCTAGGGCCGGTAATGGGCGTCAGCGATCGATTCGACCTATACCCCGGATTAGATTTGGGGTTAAAGAATTTTGGCTTTCATACCGGTGCCCGCTATTTCTTTTCAGAAGGGTTCGGGGTATATACGGAACTGGGCTTTCCGATTGCCAGATACAGTACGGGAGATTTAAGTCCGGAAGAGGAGCTGCACAATCAGTTTACCATCAACCTTGGGGCTTCGTTCAACTTTTTATAATATTCTTCCCCGAACTTTTGGTTCTGGGCGTTTGAAATTTCAAGAAGTCGTTCAAGGCACAAGCTCCTTTATTTTTTCGTAAACTAAATCACTTTCCCACCCGCGATACAAGAGATAATCGGCCAGCTTTTTTCGTCGTTTCAAAAAATTCGTTTCCGTAATCTGCGCCAAACGTTTTTCGGCCAGAATATCAAAGGTCTCTAAATATGCGGAGTCATCGATTTCTTTTAGAGCGGTCTTTATATTAAACCTCGAAATGCCACGCTGTTTCAGTTCCAAGGTAATCCGTTGTCGGCCCCATTTTTTGATGTTGAACTTTCCCCGTGCGAAGCTTTTGGCGAAACGCTCCTCGTTCAAGTAGTTGTTGTCGATCAGATAAACGACAATTTGGTCTATGGCATCCGGAATCATGCGCATTTCCCGTAATTTGCTGACGACCTCTTTGTGGCAGCGCTCTTGATAGGCGCAGTAGTGTTCTAGTTTTTTGGTGGCCTCTTGCACCGAGTATGCTTTTTGATTTGTCATTCCATACC
>JBATUY010000096.1:0-5639 GCA_049671465.1 Pricia sp.
ACTTACATTTTTCCTCGTTAAAACCTTACACCTCTAAGATGGTAAACTCTAACCGTAAAGGTTCTAAAACTCGCATCAAAGTGGGCATCAAAGCCTCACCTAATTCTAAGTATAATTCGGAAAAATTCAGGTTGCGCTCTTGTAGCGATTGATCGGGAAAAAGAGTGTTCTGAATTTCGGTCATGCGATGTACTTGGTCTTCAAGTTTTCGCTTCTGTGCCCGAAGTAATCGCTTTTCGAGGTTATCAAGTCCTTTTTTCTGTTTGACTTCTTGGGCCTTTACCGCTCCTAAAAAAGATTTGTCCGTTTGTTCGGCCAAGTCATAGAGCGCTTTGAACTGCTCTTCCAATAGGGCTTTTTGGGGCGAAAAATCAATGTCGATATTAGAGATTTCACGTATTTTTTTATTGATAAGACTGCTTTGTTTAAGAAACATGTCGGTTACCGAGAGGTTCATCTTGTGCAATTTCTTGCTCTGTTTTTCCGTAATGACCAAGGCGGAATTACGCAGCAGTAGTACGGGAAACGGCACCTCCATGGCCTCGAACATGGCTTTGAGTTCCAGCCAATAGGCGATTTCGCCGCCACCGCCGATGTAGCACAGATTGGGTAGTATGACCTCTTGAAACAAGGGGCGGGCAATCACGTTCGGCGAAAAACGCTCGGGATGTTGCTCCAATTCCGCAGTAAGTTCATCTTTAGAAAATCGGAGTTCGCTATTATCGATAAAATAGGTGCCTTCTTCTTCGATGATACGCTCGCGAAGGCCGTCTTTCAGATAAAAGTAGTTGATTTCACGAGGATTGACCTGTATACCGTACTTTTCGGGCAGCGCATCTATTTTAGCGACCGTTTCCGAAACCTTATCGTAAGAGAGTTTTTCGAAAATATCTTTTTGGGCATATGGAATCAGCAGCTTTTTCAGCTCACTATGGTCCCCATCGACAATGACCAGTCCCTGTGCGCCGAAAAGTTCGTTGGCCAGATATCGGGTAGCGGCCTCAAGATTGTCATGCTCCAGGTAAGCCTTCTTGAACAAGTCTTTGAGCTGCTCGGCATTACTGCTGCTTCCCAACGCATTGGCGAATGCTTCGTAGACATCCTCCAATCCATCGGTTTTCAAATGGCCCACCGCCCCTGACGCATCCCGGTTCCACCGTAACTTTTTCCCCTTGAAATTGAAAAAGTTGATTTCCTCGAAATCATGATCCTCGGTCGCCATCCAATAAATAGGCACAAAATTGTACTTGGGGTAGGCCTTTTTAAGGGCCCTGGTCAAATTGATGGTCGAAATAATCTTGTAGAGAAAGTATAACGGCCCCGTAAACAGGTTGAGCTGATGGCCGGTGACCACGGTAAAGGTTATCGGCTCCTTCAGTTTTTTGAGGTGGCTCTCCGTTTCAGACGACAGCGCCGTTCCCTTATACTGCTCCTGCAGCGCATCGTAAAGAATCGCTCGGTTGGCATCGGGAAAATGGGTCGCTTTTTCGGCTATCTGGGCTTCAAAGTTTTCTAACTTCGGATAATGGTTGTAGAGGTTTTTGATCTCTGGCTTTTCGGCGATATAATCGCAGATAAAAGGCGTAAAATAACCGGTGCGGTCGAAAGGAAGATGGTCGATATTCATAGATGGTAAATATAAAACTCTCCATTTTGGAGACTTGCTAAAAATACGTTAATTACTTTGACCCCGATATACGGCCGATGATAGATTTTACAGTCGGTTATGGTTATAATTCGTTAGATTTACAATCGCCTTTATCTAATCAACGCGGAGATCGGTGAACCTGTATTGTCAGAATCCATCCCATTAAAAGGACACGAAAATGAAGCACTTTTTACTCTTAATTACACTGTCTCTATCGTATTGGTCTATTGCCCAAGACCTGAAATCCCCCTCCGAATTTTTGGGATACGACCTGGGGACCCAATTTACGCGCCACCACCAAGTGGTCGATTACTATGAATATTTGGCGGAAACGGCATCCGATCGGGTACAACTGCAAACGTACGGACAGACCAATGAGCGCCGGCCGTTGCTACTGGCCTATGTATCATCCAAAGACAATATCGCTGATCTAGAAAATATCCGAAAGGCACATATTGCGACTACCGAGGGCGAGGGCAGTGCTTCAAAGGCGATTGTTTGGCTAAGTTATAATGTGCACGGGAATGAAAGTGTGAGTACCGAAGCATCGATGTTGACCATTTACAAGCTGCTGACCGAAAAAAACGAATATCTTGAAAATACGGTCGTGCTTATGGACCCGTGTGTCAATCCCGACGGCCGCGACCGGTACGTCAATTGGTACAACCAGTATAAGAATAACCCGAACAATATCGACCCCAATAGTAAGGAGCATCACGAGCCTTGGCTGAACGGCCGCCCCAATCACTATATGTTCGACCTCAACCGCGATTGGGCCTGGCTGACCCAGGTCGAAAGCCAACAGCGCATTAAAATGTACAATCAATGGCTGCCGCATGTTCACGTCGACTTTCACGAACAAGGGGTCGACGCCCCGTATTATTTTGCCCCCGCAGCGGAACCTTTCCACGAGGTCATTACCGATTTTCAACGGGAATTTCAGGTGACCGTCGGAAGAAATCACGCCAAATATTTCGATGCCAACGGATGGTTCTATTTTACCAAGGAAATTTTCGACCTACTCTACCCGAGCTACGGCGATACCTACCCGACCTACAACGGCAGTATCGGTATGACTTATGAGCAAGGTGGAAGCGGCCGCGCCGGACTGGGTATAGAAACGAGTATCGGCGATACGCTGACCTTGACCGATAGAATCGCGCACCACTTTACAACGGGTATTTCGACGGTTGAAATTTCCTCACAAAATGCCGAACGTTTGAACACGGAATTCAAAAAATTCTATCGCCCCAAGAATTATAAATACAACAGTTATGTGCTTAACGGAAATGCAAATAAGGTAGCGGCGCTTACCCAGCTTTTAGACCAACACGAAATTGAATATGGATGGGGGAAAAACGGGAACACGAAAGGATATAGTTATAAGACCGGAAAAAATGGTAGCCTTACAACCTCTGATAAAAGTCTGGTAGTTTCCACGGAACAGAAAAAGGGCACTTTGGTCAAGGTCTTGTTCGAACCCAACGCAATGCTCAGTGATTCGCTCACCTACGATATTACCGCATGGTCGCTGCCGTATGCGTACGGACTTGATGCGGTGGCTTCGGAAGGCCGGGTCGATATGAATTTATACATGGATGACGAAAGCGCAAATACTCCTAAAGGCACGAATATGAATAAGGATGCCTACGCCTATTTATCGCATTGGAATAGTTTTAAGGATGCGCAGTTTCTGGCGGCATTGCTCAAAGCGAAAATTCAGGTACGCTTTGCGAACAAACCGTTTACGATTGACGGCAGCAAATACGATAGAGGGAGCTTAATTATCACAAAGGCCGATAACAAATATGTCCCCGATTTCTTGGATACCCTTTCTGAGTTGGCGAACGAACATCGCAAAACACTCTGGGGCACCACCACAGGATTTGTCGAGGATGGAAAAGATTTTGGATCCAGCGCCGTAGCCATGATTACGGACAGTAAGATAGCGGTACTATCCGGAGAACCTACATCTACATTGCAATTCGGCGAAATCTGGCACTTTTTTGAACAGCAACTCGAGTATCCTGTCACCATTATCGATACGCAATATTTTGATGGGGTAGAGCTTTCGGAATACGATATACTTATTTTGCCCGATGGAAGCGGTTACGAAAATTTTATGGATGACGATAAAGCAAAACACCTTAAAGAATGGGTCGGCAGCGGTGGAAAATTGATTGCGATGGGCGATGCTTTAAAAGGATTGACCGGTGAAAAGCGATTTGATATCAAAGCTCGAGAAATCGAAAAAGACAGTGCTATAAACCTGCAATCCCACGAGGATCAAGAACGCGAACAAATCAAGGATGCCATCACTGGGGCGATTTTCAAGACCAAGGTCGATGCCACACATCCGTTGGCGTTCGGATATGGTGATTCTTATTTCAGCTTAAAACTGGGCGATAGCGCCTATGAATATTTGGCCGATGGTACCGTAGTCTATCTAGAAACGGATAGCACCAGGCCCGTTGCCGGATTCGCCGGAAGCGAGGCTCAAAAGAAGATTGGGGATACCCTTATTTTCGGGGTCGAGCAACACGGAGACGGTCAGGTGATCTATATGGTCGACAACCCGCTATTCCGCGGGTTTTGGGAGAACGGAAAACTGTTTTTCGCGAATGCGCTTTTTATGGTAAAATAAAAAGTAGCGGACAGTTGCGGTTGCGGTTTATGGAAACTATATTTTTCTCGCCGCGAACATAAGTTCCAGTCTTACATGCTGGGATTTTTAAAGCTGATTTCACCTATGAAAAATAAATGCTAAGCGGGCTTGACCTAGACTTTCATCTTTCGGCGCCAATATATAATCAGGACCGTACCGATTATGGACGGCAAAATCCAAGCAAGAAGCGTTCCGATACCCAGCCCTGCCACAATAAAAGCCGTAAAGGATGCGATGAGTGCTGCCAGCATCTTCGTAATATGGTTGAGGAGCCACTCGTTACTGGAAGTTCCGTATTTCTTGTAGAACATAAAATCCCTTACGGTGAGCAACATCCCAAAAAAACCGAATGTGAAAAAGAGAATATTATTGGCCAGACCATATATCAATCCATAGATGCCGTAGACCAGCATTGCCGTCGAGAAAAGCAACATTCCCATAGAGATACCCAAATCAAGCGGTGTCGCCTTCTGTTTCTTTCGAGATTTGAAGGTCAGGGACCGGTTTCCGACCAATACCAAATATATGGTGAATACACCAATAACGAAAAGAAAAAGGCTCTTATGCCCGGGCATACATGCGATGGGAAGCGAAATCAGCGAACTACCGATCATGCCAATAGAGAAGAGCTTCCCCATTTTTTTATGCGAGCGACCTCCTTTTTTTACAACGATACTTCCTATGCCGGTAACTAGTCCCACACCTCCCAGAAAAGCGTGTATATAAATGGCGTAGGTAATCAAAGACTCCATATAGGCTGGTTTTGCGCATCAATATAGACCAATAATTTATTTGCCCATGGGTATTTTCAAAAAATCTTACTCAACTGTATATTCCTTTTTTCTATAAAATTTAAGCATCCCGAAGGCTGAATCATCCAGGTGAAGTCTTAATTCATAACCTGAGTAATCACAAAAATTATCGAAATGGCCGAAACGCCCAAGGTTAAGGTTCCCAAGGTCTGTACTTGATTTCCTTGTTTGACATCCATACCGGTGAGCTGGGTAAGCACCCAAAAGAAACTGTCGTTGGCATGGGAAACCACCGTCGACCCAGCCCCGATTGCCAGCACGGTCATGGTTTTCATAAAGGCATCTTCCAGTCCCAAGGCGGGCATCATCGGGGCAACGATCGATGCCGTAGTAATCAAGGCCACGGTAGACGAACCTTGGGTGGTCTTCAGGCAGGCGGCCAGCAAGAACGGGAAAAACAATCCGATGGACATCCCCGAAAAACTTTCCGTAATCAGGGCCGCAAATCCCGAGTTCTGTAACATGGCCCCAAAGATGCCTCCGGCACCGGTTATCAGTATAATCGGGGCTGCAA
>JBATUY010000097.1:0-21242 GCA_049671465.1 Pricia sp.
ACCCTGAATATTCAGGTTGCTATGGTACCCTTCGGGCACATTGTTCTTAAAGCTGTCGAAATGTAGTGGCATATATGTATATAGAGGGGTTCAATTGACAAACAAAAGTAACTGCCCTATACGATAAGCATACCAAGAAAAACCTTTGAAAAAGTGGGGTTTTTCTTAGTTTTAAAAAATTAATCCCGTAATACTCTAATTTTTAGATAATTATAAATCTTAATAAAAACAAAAAAACTTAAGCATCAGATGAATCCCCGTTTTTTGGCTTCCTCTATGAGTGCAAAGTCGTTTCCGTTTTCAACATTGAGCATTATTTTCAATTGGCGCTTTCGATTTTCAACGGTCGTAGTAGCTGCGGCCACCAATGTAGATATATCCTTGGTTTTTGTGCCGATGGAAAGCTGGTACAATATTTTTTTGTCCCTCTCGTCGATTTGATCTTCATTGGCCATTTTTCTTCGGATGGCCTGTAAGGCTGCCGCAGTATAGTAAGGCGGGTTATTAAGAACCGTTCGCACCATGGTTTGAAGCGTCTTCTGGTCGACTTCCGATTTTACCATATACCCATCGGGATTTACATTTTTAAGAATATTGTTGATACGATAACTATCGCTAAAAGAGGATAGGAACACGACCTTTGATTTGGGGGAAATTTCTTTTACCAATAGCCCCAAATCCTCACCACTTCTTTCTTCCTTCGCGCTTTCGGGAAACATTTGAATATCGAGCATGACGATATCATACGGTAATCGCTTGGCGGAATTTTCAATTTCAGTCTTACCCTCTTGAAAACTTGGGGCCGTATTTACCACGACCTCGAAGTCTTCGAATGCTGTGGCTTCAAGGGTATATTTATAACCGAGAACGATCATTTCGTGATCGTCAACGGCAAGTATGCGTACTAGGTCGCTCATGGTCAATTCGTCATTTTCAGGTTATACTTGGGATGAAAGTTCTGGTTTCATCATACTCTTGGAAACATGGTTTTCGGTACAGGTCACCGGAATCTCAAGATGTACCGTAGTACCTTTGCCGGGGGAACTGTCTATACGCCATTTACCTTTCAATTTCTCCATACGAGAGGCGATGTTGCGCATGCCGATACCTTTTTTCTTTCTGGTTTTACGAAATCCTGCACCATCGTCGGCAATACTGATTTGCATACTCCCTTTTTGGGCTACAAAAGTAACCGTCACATTTTTACATTGCGCATGTTTAACGGAATTTTGCAAGCACTCCTGAATCATTCGGTAGGTGTTGATCTTGATTTCCCCATTCAAGCTATCCCATTCCCATTCTTTGTCATATACTAAGGTGCAGTTGATAGCTGCCGTCTGCTCCACCGATTTCAATAAATCCTGTATTGACAATATAAAATTATTAATTTTTTGGTACGCGGTATGGCTGAGTTCGTGGGATATCGTCCGAACTTCCTTTTCTACATCTTGAAGGGCATCAATGGCTTTTTTTCTTTGTATTTCAGCGTCGGGATCTTTCTTTTGGTTAAGCCCTGTCAGCACCATTCGAGCGCCCATCATTTTTCCGAGCACCCCATCATGTAGTTCTTCGGAGATTCGTTTTTGCTCTGATTTCTTGCCCTCTTCCTCTTTTTGTTTTTGGGAAAGCATCAAGTTGAAAATCTCTTGGTTCGCCGCTTGCTGTTCTTGTTGGAAGCGGAGTTTTTGGTTTTTCGATCTTTGGCTCAGAATGACGAATGCAGAAGCGCCCAAAAGAAAAATGGCCACGGATATACCCGTCCAAAGCTGTTTTTCACTGGCCAACATTTCATTTTCTGCAATATACTCGTCGGTTTCAAAGCGGATACGGGCGAATTTATCACGAATCTGCCGTTCTTCTTCTTGTAGGCTGTCGTTGAGGGTTATATATTCTTGATTGTACAGGGAAGACTTATTAGGGTCTGTTTTGGATAGAATCCTTAAGGTCTCTAAGATTCTCTCATTGTTATTGGCCAATTTAGCATATTGATATGCTTTTTTAGCTTGGTTCAATGCGTTAGTGGTATCATTCTGATTCAAATAATAGTCGGCAAAATTGTAATGGGTTCGTGAAATACCGAAAATATCATTAATACTATCTTGTATTTGAATGGCTTTTTCAAAAATTCCGCGTAAATCAGTTTTGTCACCAGACTTAAATTTGCTGCTAGCTAAATTATTCAGGGTTAATGCATATAATTTAGTTTCTGTTTCAAGTAAATTCTTGGTTTTAAGTATTTTTTCGAAATATTCTAATGATTTTTCAAAATCTGATTTTTCTTGATATACAACTCCGATATTGTTTTGTACATCTAGATTATAGTTGTTCTTGAATTTTATCTTTTTTTGATATTCTAACGCAGTGTTATAATACTCTAACGCCCGGTCAAATTCTTTCAGTTCTTTAGTAACGGATCCTAAATTGCTGTAGCTATTGTATAGTTGCTCGTAATTCTTTAGTGGCTTAAAAATTTCAATGGCTTTAATTGTGGTAATCTCACTCCCTGTGTAGTCTTTAATTACTCCCTGTACTATGGCCATGTTATTTAGCATTGCAGCTGATTCGTAATCCTCACCAAGGAACTGAAACGTTTTCTGGGCTTCGGAAAAATGAAAATACGCACTATCTGCAATGGCTTCGTTTTTAAAAAATTCCCCCAAATCCCAATGAGCTTCTGCAAGTGACATAGAATCATTTGTTTTTTCCGCTAATGTTAGGGTCTCTCTATTTGCATTTCGAAATTTCAACGAATCGTTCACGTAAAGATATGCTAGCGACAACTGAGAGTAAATCTTAGTTTTTAAAGAGTCCTGGATAATAATTTGTGCGGCATCTGCCGCTTTTTTTAATTGTTGTGTTCTCAAGTTATGAGATAACTCCGAATTTTTACCATCTTCAATCCATTGATAAATAGTATCTAATTTTGATGATATAGTCCGTTTGTCTTGGTACGATTTTTCAGAATTACAGTTAGAGAATATTATACTTAAACCTACAAACAGTGCTACTTTTACTGTTATTTGGATAGTTCTAAGCATTTTAGGTTTGAATTTTTTTGTGTAAGAAAAAAGCCTTAAATATTTATTTAAGGCTTACAAATATAATGTTGTTTTTAAAATTATTTCCTTCGCGTAGTTCTTAGCATGTCACCATCAGTAGCAGCATTCACCTCCACGTCATATAATGCATCACTCTCTTCTACATTGGTCTCGGACTCACAAGAAGTGAAAAGACCGACACTCATTACTACTACTGCGAAAATACTTGCTACTTTTTTCATAATTCAAAATTTTAGGGGGTTATTGTTTATTTGATACTGCTAAACTAGTACCAAAAGCCCCCGAGAAACGGCAGAAAAATGAAACGGTAGTAAATGCACCTAGTCTGTGAGTGTATAGACCGGTTTTGTTAGAATTAAGTTAATTAAGGGAAGAAATCGCGTTTTTCGACAGTATTTTTTTCAATCCATCGATGTTCGATCGGTAGGATTTGGAGAAAGGCAGTTGCTTTTTATTCTGCTTCAACGTGCAGATCGATTTGCCATAATTGATTCGCGAGATATAATTGGTATTCACGATATAGCTTTGGTGAATACGTACGAAATTCTTGGGCAGTTGGTTCTCGAAGGTCTTTAACGTTTTGAAGGCGTTGTTTATTGTACCATCCTTCATTACGAATTCTGTCGCGTTGTTATCCGCTTGCAGGTAGAGAATGTCGTTGGTGTTGATATATTGAAAGTCGCTGTAGGACTTCAGGCACAAGGTATCGGGCTCCGCTTTGGCCGGTACTTGTTTTTTAAGGCGCAGCAAAGACTTTCGGATATCGAATTCACTGTACGGCATCAGCCAATAGTCAAAAAATCCGTTTTTGATGGCGTCGTAGGCGTGGTTCTTGCTCTTTGAGATGCCGATAATCACGGGAATTTCACTCATATACTGATGTAGTTCCATCACCATTTGAAAATACTCGTTCGCATTTTCGTTCAGATTGATAAAAACTACGTCGGGGGAATATTTTAAAATGGAATTGATGCCCTCCGTACTATCCTTGGCCAAAGCGGCACATCTGAAATCACCATATTCCTCCAAGTAATGCTGTAGTTGCAGATTGGAGGTGGCGTCAGAATCCAGTATAGTGTAGGTGTATTCCAAAGCACTGTAATTTGAGTGCAAATTAATGATAGTAAGATACATAGCAACCAAGTTAATCCCCACAATAATTGGGGTTTTTATATATAATTTATTGACAATGAACGTATTTGAAAGAAAAAACTTGCATTGTAGAGCGTTTTTTATAGGATTATTCTACAAAACGCTAATTACTGGGGGATGGATGACGGAAATTCATAGGTAGTAATACCCGCTGAAGTCGTGTGTATTACTTAGTAGCAAAACCAAAAATTTCCTAATTATCGAACTGAAACAAAAGCTAACTGGAATAAACTCGATTTCGAAGATCGACGTATTGACCGATTAAAGCCAATAGCTTCAACAAACCGAAATCTTAGCCGAACAGCTCTTTGATCGCCGAGGAGATACGAGTAGGTTTCAAAGATGTTTCATTGAGTAGGCACCATTTAGTACTAGAGCGTATCAACAGGGTTTTGGTTGCCGCATCGTGCATTTCCACAATTCGGTCGCAGGTAGCACCGCGGCTTTTTTCGATATAGGTGCGAACCTTGATGACATCGCCCAGTTGAGCCGATGCCTTATAGCTGATATCATGGTGCATAACCACCCAGATTACCCCAGACCGCATGGATTCAGGGGCCACGGTCATCCAGTGCTGCTTTGATATATCTTGAATCCATTGTACGTAGCGCACGTTGTTGACATGCATCAGCTCGTCGAGATCATCTTTTTCTACGGTAATGGTGATTTCATAGCTAGCACCCATTACTTTTTTTGAATTTTGACCTCGAAGAGGGTGTCCCACTCCTTGCCGGTAACAAAAAAAGTCTCCCTCTCCGGGTGATAGGCGATTCCGTTCAGCACATTGTCGGTATCGCTCCATGTGGCGTGATGGTCCACTTTATCGATAAGGCCGCCAAAATTCACAACACCCTCGATAGCCCCGCTTTCTGCGTCAATAATCATCACGCCAGATTTTTGGTAGACGTTGGCGTAGATTTTCCCATCTACATATTCCAATTCGTTGGCGCTATCATTGACCGAGGCATTGGTGACGGTTTCTATATAGTCTTCTTCAACCAAAGTTTCAGGATTCAAAAACCATATTTTTTCGGTACCGTCGCTCTTGAAGAGCTTTTTGCCGTCGTTGGCGAGTCCCCAGCCTTCCTTACTTTTTCCATATTGAAAGGTGTCGATTTTTCCCAAGTCTTTTAAATTGTAGACGAACCCCTTGCCACTTTGCCAGGTGAGCATATAAATCTTATCATCTAGAATGGTCAGGCCCTCACCAAAATAGGTTTGTTCGAGATCTATTTTTTGTAAAATTTTCCCCGTTCTAAAATCTACTTTACGCAGCGACGATCTTCCTTTTTTCCCGGTACTCTCATATAGGGTATCATTATGAAATTCCAATCCCTGGGTGTAGGCCTTATTATCGTGCGGATATTCATTGATAATTTCGTAAGTATAGATTTCCGGTGACTTGGGAGCCAAAACTTTTATTTTTTTCGAAATTTCAGCAGTGTTCTCATCGTAAACTATAGTAGCCTTCAGCACTTTATTGCCCAAATGCGGAACGTTCAAGGTAATCTTACCGTCCGCTACCGGAAGTTCTCTACCGTCTATGGAATAGGTCACCGCGCCGATAGCTTTCTCTTTTTTATTTTTAATATCCACCGCAACGCTCTCGTTCTGTGCAAAGCTCTTTTGCTTGTTCGGGAGTTCGATTTCAAAAAGGGATGCAGGATTATTATCGCCCCCACAGGCCATAAAAAGCGTAAGGAGTATGCTGCAGGATAAATGTTTCAAGGAATTCATATCAAAGTATATATAGGGTACGTAGGGTATGCTTTGTTTCATCGACAAAAATAGGGAATTGCCCAGAATTAATTAGCAACGAAAATCTAATCGAAACCATTGCAAAAGTATCAAAAGATCGTATATTTGCAGTCGGCAAGTCCTACACGACCAGCTCCTGTAGAATCCCCCAGGGTGGGAACGCAGCAAGGGTATATGGTTGTAGCGGTGCGATGTAGGTAGCTTGCCGATTTTTTATTCCCAATACGCAACGACCGGTATGCAACAGAAAGTAGTCCTCATCACGGGAGGTTCTTCAGGTATCGGCAAGTCCATCGGAATCTATCTGCAATCCAAAGGGCTCAAAGTGTATGGTACCACTAGAAATTTGTCCAAACAGATGACGTTCGATAGCTTCGAACTTTTGGAGCTTGAGGTCTCCGATGTGCAAAGTATCGAAAGGGCGGTACAAAAAATTATTTCGAAAGAAGGGCGGCTCGATATTCTCATCAACAATGCGGGCGTCGGTATTACGGGTCCTCTGGAGGAAACGCCCGACATCGAAATCGTTAAAGCATTCGATATTAATTTTAATGGTCCCCTACGTGTAGCCAAGGCCGTGATTCCCCAAATGCGGAAGCAAAGATCAGGACTCATCATCAACATTACCTCGATAGCCGGTGCGATGGGCTTGCCATACCGGGGTATCTATTCCGCCACAAAAGGCGCCCTTGCTGTCGTTTCGGAGGCCCTTCGGATGGAGGTAAAGGACTTTGGTATCAACGTAACGACCCTCGCGCCAGGTGATTTTGCCACCAATATCGCCGCAGGTCGCTACCACGCCCCGGTTGCCCAACAATCGCCCTATAAAGCATCCTATGGCAAAACCCTAAAAATGATCAATGAAGATGTCGATACTGCCGGCGACCCGATAGCGGTAGCCAAAAAGGTATACAAAATCATCCGTACAAAAAGACCGAATGTACACCATAGGGTAGGGGATACCATGCAAAAATTATCCGTTGTATTAAAGGGGATACTGCCCGATAAATTCTACGAGAAACTCCTCCTTAAGCATTATAAATTGTAATTTTGCGGGAATCAGGTGGTAAAGAAGAATATTCTTACCATTTTATATTAATCCTAATAAATATCGAGCAATGAAATTTTTTATAGACACGGCAAATTTAGATGAGATACGCGAAGCGCAAGAACTTGGGGTTTTAGACGGGGTGACCACAAACCCTTCGCTAATGGCCAAGGAAGGCATTACGGGACGCGACAATATTCTAAAGCACTATGTCGCGATATGCGAAATTGTCGACGGAGACGTATCAGCGGAAGTCATATCTACCGATTTTGACAAAATCGTCAAAGAAGGGGAGCAATTGGCCGAACTTCATTCCCAAATCGTGGTCAAGGTGCCCATGATCGCAGACGGAGTAAAGGCACTGAAATATTTTTCCGATAACGGTATCCGCACGAACTGTACGTTAGTTTTTTCTGCGGGACAGGCTTTGCTTGCCGCTAAGGCGGGGGCTACGTACGTTTCCCCGTTCATAGGCCGATTAGACGATATCTCTACGGACGGCTTGAACCTAATCGCCGAAATACGTCATATCTACGATAATTACGGCTACGAAACGCAAATTCTCGCCGCATCGATCAGGCACACAATGCACATTATCAATTGTGCCAAAATCGGTGCCGATGTGATGACCGGAGGCTTGTCGTCAATCAAGGGACTGCTAAAACATCCATTGACGGATAGCGGACTTGAAAAATTCTTGGCGGATTATAATAAAGGAAACTAGATTATTAAAATTTAGGTGATAAAAGGATTTTATTATTCCGTAGCTATTCAACAAACATATAAAAGCATCGCTTTTCTGAAATCAGGGGTAATAGCAGGTCACAATAATCAAGAGGAAACAGCCAAGAGCTTTTCCTCTTTTTTTGTTCGGTTTCGAGTTTACAGCGTTTGATAAATGTTAGCGAAGGCATCGACGATTACATCATTTTCGGTAATGATGCATTTATTAAGGGGAAAAACGATCAGGGCTTTGGTCAAGGTATCGAAATCTTCCGCCCTAAACTGAAGTGAAGTGTCAAGGTCTGAATTTTGCACCAAGGCCCGCCAATTGTTCTCTTCCGTTTTTATGTTGATGCCAACAAAGGAGTAGGTGGGCTTTTCGTTGGAGAGTTGGGCAATCCGCTTTTCTATATTTTTGAAGTGCCGTCGGTCGGTGCCGGTCCAGAAATAGATGATGGTCCTGTTTTTATTTCCGTGGGTAATATCCTGTAACGATACCATTTTCCCGTCGATGTTCGAAAGTTGCACATCGGGAATCTTGTTTTGGGGTTGCAGGTTTTGAATACCATCATATAGCGTGTTAATTTCTTCCATATGGCGATTATTACCCGACAACGCTCTAAAGGTGTCGATGAATGCCTCGTTATTATCATGGGAATCGTGTACGTTTACCAGATAGTCTATGGCCACGTACCTGTACAGATTATCCTTTAGCTCGGGCTCCTGCACCAGACTATCTATAAATTTCAATTTGTGTCTATTGAAATGGAGCTGGTTACGCACAATGGCACCATGCTTGCTACAGCCTTTGGTACAGGCCATATACGATAAGTTGCCGACGTGGTTGATCATATAATTGTAGTAGGGCCTTAGATAGGTCAAGTCCTTATCATTAAAGTTCAGACTTTTTCTGTAATCGTAAAACCCATCGGGCAATTTTGAAGTAGCCTTGTGTCCCGTTCGTCTTTTGTGTTTAAATGGATACTCTTCCTTATAGATATTATAGTGATAAACGATGCTGGCTTTACCTATCTTTTCTTCCTTTTGGGATAGCACTCCTTCTTTACTAAGATTGGCCAGGTCACTTAGGCCATCATCGATCAAGGAGTCAATTTCTTTCTCAAAGGCATCGCCTTCCAATTGATAAAGGGAACGAATCACACCGGATTCCTCTTCATGTTTTAAAAAGCGTTCGAGCAGAAAATTATTGATTTCTTCACCCTGCCCTGAAAAAATCAGGGATTCATCGAAATACTGGGTGTTCAGTCGAATGACCAGACTATCGCCACGTTTCAGGTACACATACTGTACCTCGGGGTCGTGATTGAAATGATACAAGCCTTCGTCAAGGGAATCAAGTACAAATGAAAAGCGGTTCTCTTGATTCAATAGAGCCGTATCTACGGCGACATCACCGCTAAACAGTACCACGGAATCACTGGTAGGGTTGACAATTTCACCGGCAAAGTAGGTCGTCGACGAACTCTTTTCGTCCCCACCGCATGCGGCGAGCATTAGAATTAAACCGTAGATGAAAGGTTTGAACATAATTGAGTCAGTACAATATACCAACCAAAAATACGTAACCGATATACCGGGTGCTGTTAATAGCTAGTTAAATCTAATGCGGTCAGCAGTCGTGTTTCGCCGGAATGCATATAGTACCTGCTCAATGGCACGAACGGTTAAAAATTCGTATTTTTGCACGAATTTTTAAAATAAGAACTATGTTGTCGGTATCTAATTTATCTGTCCAATTCGGAAAAAGGGTCTTGTTCGATGAAGTGAACGTAACTTTTGCGCAAGGCAACTGTTATGGGGTAATCGGGGCTAACGGCGCCGGTAAGTCCACTTTTCTTAAAATTTTATCCGGACAGATCGATCCCACTTCGGGCCATGTACACCTTGAACCCGGAAAAAGGATGTCAATCTTGGAACAAGAACACAATGCTCACGATAGCTCGACCGTTCTGGAAACGGTGGTAATGGGTAATAAGCCATTGTTTGAAATAAAGCAACAGATTGATGCCCTCTATGCGGATTATACCGATGAAAATGCCGATAAGATAGGGGAGCTACAAGTGAAATTTGAGGAAATGGACGGTTGGAACGCCGAAAGTGCCGCCGCCGCACTCTTGTCGAACCTTGGTATTGCCGAAGAGCTTCACCATACAAGCATGGGCGAAATGGATTCTAAGCTAAAGGTCCGAGTACTTTTGGCCCAGGCCCTTTTTGGAAATCCCGATGTGCTCATCATGGATGAGCCTACCAACGACCTTGACTACGAGACCATCAACTGGTTGGAGAATTTCTTGGCCAATTATGAGAATACGGTCATCGTGGTTTCGCATGACCGTCACTTTCTGGATTCCGTCTGTACCCATATCGCCGATATTGATTTTGGTAAGATGAACCTCTACTCAGGTAATTATACGTTTTGGTATGAGAGCAGCCAACTGGCGGCACGCCAACGCGCACAACAGAACAAAAAATCCGAGGAAAAGGCGAAGGAATTACAAGAATTCATCGCCAGATTCAGTGCCAATGTGGCCAAAAGCAAGCAGGCCACGTCAAGGAAGAAGATGCTCTCAAAATTAAAAATCGAGGATATCAAGCCATCCAGTAGAAGGTATCCGGCGATTATATTCGATAGGGAAAGGGAAGCGGGCGACCAGATTTTGAATATCGATAAGCTGGCCGCCTCCACCGAAGATGGGGAGCTGCTTTTCGAAAATGTAAACATCAATTTGGCGAAAGGCGATAAGGTGGCCATCATATCGAAGGATTCAAGGGCAACCAGTGCTTTTTATGAGATAATCAACGGAAACAAAAAACCCGATGCCGGAACGATGCAGTGGGGTATTACCACCAATCAATCCTATCTTCCTGCCGATAACTCCCGTTTTTTCGAGGCAAATATCAGTTTGGTCGATTGGCTGCGCCAGTGGGCCAAGACCGAAGAAGAGCGCGAAGAGGTTTATATTCGCGGTTTTCTGGGCAAGATGCTTTTTAGTGGAGAAGAGGCGCTCAAAAAATGTACGGTGCTATCCGGTGGCGAAAAGGTACGCTGCATGCTAAGTCGTATGATGATGCTTCGCGCCAATGTGCTCATGTTAGACGAACCTACGAATCACCTAGATCTGGAAAGTATAACCGCTTTTAACAACTCACTAAAAAACTTCAAGGGCACGGTGCTTTTCACCACCCATGATCACGAATTTGCACAGACCGTTGCCGATCGGATCATCGAATTAACGCCTAAAGGCAACATTGACAGATATTTGACGTTTGAAGAATACATGTCTGACAAGACATTGCGGGAGCAACGCGAAAAAATGTACGCGGTGCCCGCTTAAAATGTGCATATATTGACTTGTTGTTCTCGAAACCTATAGCCCGAATCGAAACAAGAGGTCAGTATAGGCTCAAAACGTTAATCCCAAAATCTTGACATGATGAAAACCTACAATTTTATCTATGCCCTTATGGCATTATGTGTTATCGGATGCAGTAAATCCGACGAAAATTCCGACGGTCAGGGTGAAAAGAAAGAGCAGAACATCGCTGCCGATTACACCTTGTTAATGAATGCCAATGGCAAGCTTACCGGTACCTTGCTGAACGGTGATGCCGAGACACTCAGTATAAATGACGATGACAGTGGATTTACCGCTATTTCAGAGCCCCAATTGATTTCTGAAGAAGGAAACGTGCTCACCATGTACAACAAAACATCAGAGTGCGGCGGTACGGTAACCGTTCATGATTTTACGGATGGCACCTCGAATTCGTATACCTTATTTGCCGATCTAACGGCCTGCAAGATTACACCAATAGCTATCGTGAATAGTGGTACGACGGTCTATGTGGCCTATGAAAAGGAAATAAGTGCAGAAGTAATCGAGTTTGCCGTTAGGGCCGTTAACATTACGAATGCGGACACTACTTTTGAAGATGCGGTCATCAATTTTAAACCGGTAGGTCTAGCTTTTTCAAACAACAGACTTTTTGTGATGGCACTTGACGATAAGGTAACCCGCGAACATAAGCTGATTGTATTGGATGCGAACTCCGTTTCCGAAATTTTCTCGGGTAACCTTGGCAACGATGCTCGCAGTATATTTAAAAATCCCAATGGAGATATTATTGTCGGGTATGATGAACTGCATACCACTATAGATAAGAAGACATTGGCCTACACGTATACCAATTATACCCCGGAATCGGCGCCTAATTTTACACAAGCCGAACTTCGACATTTTGACAGCGATGGTAAAATGTATTATGCGATGTTGGCGGGCTCGTTAAGCAAGTATACTCAAATACCGGCGGTATATGATTTTGAAAATAATTCAGCGGTACTGTATGCATACGAGAATTTTTTGACCGATGCCCAACTCGACTTTGAGTATGAAATAGAGAATACCACCATGGTACATTACGACGAGGCCAATACACTTTTATTGGTCGGATATAAAAAGAGCGGTGCAGGGGGTAAGGGAGGACTACTTCGCATCAAACCCGTTCCTCAACCCAAATTGGTAGGTAATCTGGACCTAGATGGTATTCCGTACGCCATATATTTCAATTGAAACTATTAGGATAGATAAAAAATAAAAAGGCATCCCGATGTAAGGGATGCCTTTTTGCTTAATACTACGTATAGCACTGAGGAAATGAATATCCGTCGTGCTGAATCCGTCAATTAAAATATTTACTGTTCCAAATAGCGGGATTAAAATTTTTCCCTAGAGCGAATCCATAGAAAATAACGACCGAAGCGATGCTTTTGAACATAAAGAAGAATACGATCCAAAATTCTGCGCTCGAACTACTCTTCGAAAAAAGCCCTTCCGGTACCAACATGGTTACCAAATAACTGACCAATACCGTTAATAGCGTGAGGTTGATAACGCTTTTAAATGGCCACATCAACCACTTTCGTAGCGGGTGAAGGTCATTGCCCCATTTGTGTACCAAATAAAAATAATTATTCCCGATAGGGGCAAAAAGAAGGGGGTCGTCTTTGTCCTCCAACTTAAAAAGTTTAGAGGGTGCGATTATCTTAAATCCCTGTACTTCTATGTTATGGTCTTGTTCGAGCCGCTTTATTTTCGAAATCGCCTCTGCGGGAATTTCTCCCTTGAAGTATTTGGAATTTAAGAATCGTAGGCGATAATCGATACAAATCTTTTTAATCTGATCGATGTGGTAAATTTGCCCGGTTTCCAAAAGGTCGAAATCAAATGCATTTACAACGGCGCTATTGCCCCCGTTAAGGTTACCCGCTATCCGTTCACGAGAAAGGGAATCGGCTTGCAAAATAGCATGTACTTCTTCTAAAATAGCATTTGAAATCTCGTCATCTTTTCTGAGATGCCTTAATTTCTCTTCGATGTTAGTTCTTTTTAATAGCATTTTTTCTTTTATCTCAAAGTTAAGCAATAGAATGCTTATCTGAATTCCAGTTTGGTTCAATTTTGTTAATATTTTGTTAATAAAAATAATCCTGCTTTATTGAATACGAATAATAATCTGTTTTCGTTGTAACTTGGCGAAGTAATTTACCGTTTATCGATAGTACATCCCTTAAATTTGAACCAATAGTGAAAATTCTTGCGAAATCAATTTTGATAGTACTGATATTTACGGTTTCCTTGGTATCGGCCCAAAAGAATCGCGTATCGTCCTTAGCGCCTACCGAACCGCAAAATGTGCAGAAATCCATACTGAACTCGACCGCGGCATCCGGAAAACATCAGACCCTACTGGCCATTCTGAAGGCAACGGACTTTGGGGAGTTATTGGATCGAAAAGGCCCCTTCACTGTTTTCGCCCCATCGGACCTGGCCTTTAAAAACTCAATCGGCACCTCTGTCGCAGACTTGTTGCACCCCGACAATAAAGAGGAACTTAAGGCCCTGATGGGCTATCATATTATCGCTGGAAAATTATCGGCTTCAAAAATATTAAAGGCGCTATGCGCAGGCAAGGGGGTCACTACGTTTACAACGGTACAAGGGGATGTAATTACGGCTACCATGAACGGACTCGATATTATTCTCAACGACAGTTTCGGTAATACGGCCACAATCGTTGTGGCGGACTCTAACCAACGCAATGGGGTTATCCATGAAATCGATGGGGTAATCAAGCCTGTCAAAATGTAGTGAGGCATGAGACGCCTCAACACCGAGATGGTAGTTCAGTTTCTAGCCACGAATTTTATTAAAATTCTGTCCCAATTTAGCGGACAACAACGATTAAACCTGTATTTCTAGCTTCAATTTAGCGTAATTCCGCCCCGAGCCGATTCTCGTAATTCTTCTGAAGCTTGGCCATAATTTTATCGATTTCCTTGTCCGTTAAAGTTCGTTGCTCGTCTTGCAGGGTGAAACTTATGGCGTACGATTTCTTGCCTTTGGGCAGCGTATCTCCCGTGTAAACGTCGAAAAGATTGATATCTTTTAAGAGTTTTCGCTCGGTTTGCCGGGCAATTTCATGAATTTCCTTAAATGTAGTTTTATCATCTAGCAGCAACGCGAAGTCCCTTTTTACTTCTGGGTACTTAGGTATTTCCTTATATTGTATTACGTTTTTCTTGGCAAGGGCGATGACGTTGTCCCATTTGAATTCCGCATAAAGGCAATTTTGTTTGATATCCATTTTTTTCAGGATGGATTGCCGTACCGTTCCAAGGGAAACCAGTTCTTTTGAGTTTGCGGTCAGCGCCAGGCCTTCCCCGAAAATGGGGTTCTCCGTAGGTAAGGATGTCGTCTCGGCAATGCCCAAACGATGTAGCACATTGGTCACCATGGTTTTCAATAGAAAAAAATCCGTCTTTCTTTCGGGAGCCGTCCAGCTATCGTTATGTCGGTTTCCGGTCAAGAACAGGCTTAGGGATTTTTTCTCGATACGGCCTTTCTCGGTTTGATGATACGTTTTTCCAAATTCGAAAAACTTTAAGTTTTTACTTTTCCTATTTAAATTATAGGATATGGCCTCCAGCCCCGAAAACAAAAGGGATTGTCGCATCACAGAGAGTTCGGCACCCAGTGGGTTCAACATTGTAACGGCACTCTCGGGGAAGCCATCGCCCAAAAGTCGCGAATACTCCGGGGAGGTCAAACTATTCGCCATAATTTCGAAAAAACCTTGGGCGGCCAAAAAATCGCCGACCGTACTTTGCAGTTTGTAGTCCTCGAATCGATGTGTCGGGGCTATGGACGCGTTCAACTTACTTTTAAAATCGATACTGTTATAGCCATACACCCTTAGTATTTCTTCAATGACATCGACCTCCCGCTGCACATCGACCCGGTACGAGGGAATCGACAGCCCGAGCCCCGTTTGGGTCACATTTTTCACTTTGATATCTAAAGACGCGAGAATGGACTTGATGGTATCTTGCGGAATTTCTTGTCCGATAAGGGAATTGACCTTGTCAAAGCTCAAAAACACTTGGTGTTCGTCAATACGTTTTGGATAAAAATCAACGATATCCGATGTGATATCGCCATCGGCTATTTCTTTAATCAGTAGGGCGGCCCGTTTTAGGGCATATTCCACATTCTCGATATCGATACCCCGTTCAAATCGGAAAGAGGCATCTGTATTGAGACCGTGTCGCTTCGCAGTTTTACGCACGGTTACCGAATCGAAATAGGCGCTTTCTAGAAAGATGGCCTTCGTCTTTTCGGTGACCCCGGTGTTGATGCCACCAAAAACACCGGCGATACACATGGGTTTTTCGGCATCGCAGATCATGAGATCATCTTCGTGCAGGCTACGTTCCTCTCCATCCAACGTCATAAATTTGGTTCCAGTCGGCAACGTCTTGACGATGACCTTGTTGCCATGAATTCTTTCGGCGTCGAAGGCATGTAGCGGCTGGCCCAAATCGTGCAATACGTAATTGGTGACATCGACCACGTTGTTGATCGGCTTGGCGCCAATGGCCCGCAACCGGTTCTGCAACCAACTCGGAGAGGCCTTCACTTTTAGGTTGCTGATGGTAACCCCGCAATATCTGGGGGCCGCCTTGCTATCTTCAACGCTTACCTGAATCTTTAAAGATCGATTATCAACGCCGAACTTGCTCACCGAGGGAGTTATCAGTTCTTTATCGATTTTCTTTTGTCTCAGTCCGGCCTTTAAATCTCTGGCAACCCCAAAATGGCTCATGGCGTCGGCGCGGTTCGGGGTCAGGCCGATATCGAAAACTTCATCGTGTTCGACCTCGAACACTTCGGAACAGGGTGTTCCCGGCGCTAAACTGTCATCAAGTACCATGATACCGTCATGACCGCCTCCCAGACCTAATTCATCTTCAGCGCAGATCATACCGTGGCTTTCCTCCCCGCGTATCTTCCCCTTTTTGATTTGCCAGGCCTCTCCGTTCGCAGCATATAAGGTAGTACCGATGGTTGCCACCGGAACTTTTTGTCCTTTGGCCACATTGGGTGCGCCGCATACGATTTGTACAGGTGATGCAGTGCCGATATCTACGGAAGTCAATTGCAATTTATCCGCATTCGGATGCTTTTCACAAGAAAGTACGTGGCCGACAACGACCCCTTTCAGCCCTCCTTTGACGGACTCGAAGGAGCTTATTCCTTCTACTTCAAGCCCCAAATCGGTAAGAAGTTCAGCGGTTTTGTCGGAGGGCCAGTCCGGTTTGATGAATTGCTTCAACCAATTGTAAGAAATCTGCATGGTTTGGGTTTAATGAACGGGGGCAAAGATAAAATAATGGGTTTGGAATATGGATTTTGAGGTATGGAATTTTAGCCGACCAATTTTTCGGGTAATCTTTAACTATGGTGTATCTGCCACTTTATATGATAGTCGATTTTCCGCACATTGCATAGAAGTCGATTTCCCACACATTAAATTATAGTCGATTTTCCCAACCAGATATTCTCTTCGTTAAGGTTGAAGTTCTCATCGCTATCCACAATGTTTTCGGTGATATAGTCTCCCACGTATTCCGTACCGTATTTGCTACTGCCAAGTACATCGGGCGTAACCACTTTTTTAACGAAAGATTTGTGTACGGCGGTCATTACGGCGTTGGCCTCATCATCCATTCCAAAATGTTGTAACATCATGGCGGTACTTAATATGGAGGCAATAGGGTTGGCTATATTTTTTCCCTTTGCTTGCGGATACGATCCATGAAAGGGTTCGAACATGGCGTTATCGGTGCCGACGGATGCCGAGGGCAGCAGGCCCGTAGTGCCGATAATGACACTGCCTAGATCTGAGAGGATGTCACCGAACATATTATCGGTCAATATCACATCGAACTGATCCGGCTTCAACATCATCTGAACGGCGGCATTGTCGATAAAAAGACATTGCAGTTGCACATCGGGATAGCTTTTGCCGATTTCGGTAACGGTTTTTCGCCACAACCGTGAAGATTCCATAACGTTCGCCTTATCGACAAGGGTCAATTTTTTCCTTCGTTTTTTGGCCGCTTTGAATGCCATATGGGCGATACGACTAATTTCGTACTCTGAATATTCACAAAGGTCGGAGGCTACGGTGCCATCGGCATTTATGGTTTTCTCCCCAAAATAGATACCGCCGGTCAGCTCTCTAAAAATCACTAAATTGGTGTTGGCAATAATCTTTTCTTTCAATGGGGAGTTCCCGATCAGGGTAGGGAAGGTTCTGATGGGCCGTATGCTGGCAAAGAGCTCCAACTCCTTTCTTAATTTGAGCAGTCCTTGTTCCGGTCGCACTTTGGCCTCGGGATTATTGTCGTATTCCAAGGCGCCGATGGCACCGAATAAGATAGCGTCCGATTCCCGACAAAGTTGTAAGGTTTCATCGGGCAAAGGCTTGCCGGTGCTCGTCATGGCTATGGCGCCGACCGGTGCCTCATGGAACATAAAACGGTGGTTGAAGGTCTCTTCTACCGCACGAAGGCATTTAACGGATTGGGCGAGTACCTCGGGGCCAATACCATCACCACCGAGAAGGGCTATTTTTAGCTTCATAGATTTAGATACTGCGTTATAATGTAAAAATAACCCAATAACTCAATAACGCCATGAGCTTTAGCTTAAATAACACTAGCGATGATAATTAAAGGATGGCGAGGGTTTCAGAAGGGTTTATTAAGATACTGTCTCAATGTTCAGATTACAGGCGTCAATAATCTCCGGGATGTCCGCGTCGGTAATTTCCTTTTGTACATCCGCGAATTTCAAAAATTCTTCGTAGACCTCGTCCAATTGGCGTTTGGTGAGTTCGTAGCCGACAAGTTTGGCGCGGTAGGCCAGTGCGGCACGGCCGCTTCTGGCGGTCAGCACAATGGTCGATGCGTTGACCCCGACATCCTCGGGATCCATGATCTCGTAAGTCTCCCGGTTCTTGATAACCCCATCTTGATGAATACCCGAACTGTGCGCGAAGGCGTTCGCCCCGACTATGGCTTTATTGGGCTGAACCATCATCCCCATTTTTTGGGATACCATTTGGCTCGTATCGTATAAAAGTTTACTGTTGATATTAGTGTCCAGATTTAGGTCGGGATGCTGACGTAAAATCATCACCACTTCCTCCAAAGACGTATTTCCGGCGCGTTCGCCGATACCATTGATGGTACATTCGATCTGTCTCGCCCCGTTGATGACCCCGGCGATGGAATTGGCGGTCGCCAGACCCAAGTCATTGTGGCAATGACAAGAGAGTATGGCTTTGTCGATACCCTTTACATTTTCCCTCAGGTACTTCATTTTGCCGCCATATTCCTCGGGGAGACAATATCCGGTTGTATCCGGAATATTCAGCACCGTGGCTCCGGCTTTTATCACGGCTTCACAGACCCTGGCCAGAAATTCGTTATCGGTACGGCCGGCATCCTCCGCATAAAATTCCACATCCTCTACAAAAGTCTTGGCGTATTTGACGGCCCTAACGGCCCGCTCTATAATAGCATCGCGATTGGAATTGAACTTGAATTTGATGTGCGAGTCAGAAGTGCCTATTCCCGTGTGAATCCGTGGTTTTTTAGCATGTTTCAGCGCTTCCGCGGCCACTTCGATATCCTTTTCAACGGCACGGGTAAGGCCGCAGACCGTGGCATTTTTGACCAATTTGGAAATCGCTTCGACGGATTTAAAGTCCCCGGGACTCGATCGAGGAAATCCCGCTTCAATAATATCAACGCCCAATTCGTCTAAACGGGCCGCAATGACCAATTTTTGGTCGGCATCCAATTTGCAACCGGGCACTTGTTCGCCGTCACGCAAGGTGGTGTCAAAAATCTGTACTTTATCTTTACTCATTATATTTTGTACTTTAGCTAGCTTATGTTGAAATCGATAGAACGCTTTCTTTTCCTGAAGGTATGGGATATCAATAGAATGTCCAAGAGAATTCGCAATCGATGATTACGAATATAGAGCCTAGTGGACAGAACAATCACCAAAGAAAACCTTTTGTACAACGCCAAGTCCGATTTAGGATTGTGCAATGTACTAAAATACAATAATTTAAACACTAATTATTACGATGACAAATGCGCATAGGGATGCCTTGTTCGTTTTGGTAAAGTCGCTTTCAAAATCTGAAAAACGTCAATTTAAATTGTATGTTGGCCGTTTGGGCGTCAACACCGATGCCAAATTCTTGGCGCTGTTCAATCTGATGGACAAAATAAAGAAATACGACGAGAAAACGATTTTAGAGAGCGGAATCGTCAAAAAAGCACAATTGTCGAATCTTAAGGCCCATCTTTACAAACAGGTCTTGGTCAGTTTGCGATTGAACCCGGTAAACCAGACCATCCGGCTACAGATTCGCGAGCAGCTTGATTTCGCGACTATTCTATACCAAAAAGGACTCTACAGGCAAAGCCTTAAAATTTTGGATAAGGCCAAGGCTATCGCCATAGAGAACCAAGAAAAGAATATCGCCTACGAAATTGTGGAGCTCGAGAAAATCATCGAGACCCAATACATTACCAGAAGTATTCCCGATAGGGCCGATGAACTTGCCGTGCAGGCCAAAGAACTGTCCGCTCAAAATGTCATGACCAGCAAATTGTCGAATCTTTCCCTGCAGCTTTACGGGTTGATGCTGAAGGTAGGCTATGTGCGCAGTGACGAAGATTACGTTAGGGTCAAGGACTATTTCGAAAGCCATTTGCCCAAATATCAGATTGAAGATCTGGATTTCCGAGAAAAACTATGGCTTTATAAATCGCACCTTTGGTACAGTTTTTTGACCCAAGACTTTCTATCTACCTATAAATATGCCAGCAGATGGGTGGATCTTTTTTACGAGCATAAAGAACAGATCTATTTGAATCCCGTATTTTTTATAAAAGGAAATCATTATTTGCTAGAATCTTTGTTTTATGTGAAATATGCTTCTCAATTTAAACAAACGCTTGAACGTCTGGAAAAGGTAGTTGGGGCCAAGAGTTTTCCGAAAAACGACAACGTTGCTTCCTTGGTTTTTCTTTATATCAATGCCAACAAGCTAAATCTCCATTTTTTGGAGGGTACGTTCAAGAAGGGACTATATCTAGTCAAAATTATCGAATACGGAATCAATAAGCACAAAGACCGTATCGACGCCCACCATATCATGTTATTGTATTATAAAATTGCCTGTCTCTATTTTGGCGTCGGCGATAATAAGACCTGTATTCAATACCTTAAAAAAATCATCAATAACAGAAATTTGAAAATGCGGGAAGATCTTATGTGCTTTGCGCGGGTATTGAGCTTGGTCGCGCATTACGAAGCAGGTATGGATTATCATCTCGAGATTCAATTGAAGAGCACCTACAAGTTCTTGCTGAAAATGAATGACCTGCATGCCGTTCAGAAAGAAATGATCAAATTTTTGCGAAACTTAGGGGGAATTTATCCCCATGAGCTAAAAAAAGAATTCCAAAAGCTGCATACGGAATTGAAAAAATACGAGAACCATCCCTACGAAAAAAGGGCTTTTCTGTATTTGGACATTATTTCATGGTTGGAGAGCCACCTAGAGAACCGGCCGGTTGCCGATATCATCCGTGAAAAGGCAATGGCGGTGACGCGGTAATACTATCTGGACGGTTTTTATCTAAAGGTCGACTGCTGAAAAATACAGATGACTGATGAGTTTAAAGCGTCATGACGCATAAGTTGTAGATTGATAAACAAATCAGTAAATTGAGGAATATCAAATTTAAAAACAGAAGAATGAGCGATTACAAAAAAGCATATATAGCAGGAGGCTGCTTTTGGGGAATGGAAGAACTTTTCAGGGTAAGACCCGGAATCGAAGATACCGAAGTAGGATATTTGGGTGGGGAAAACGAAAACCCTACTTATAGAAACCATCCCGGTCATGCAGAGGGAATCGAATTGACCTATGACCCAAATGCAACCAGTTTCAGGGAGATTTTAGATTATTTCTTTAGAATTCATAATCCGACAACCGTTGACCAACAAGGCAACGACAGGGGATCAAGTTACCGATCGACCATATTC
>JBATUY010000098.1:0-2686 GCA_049671465.1 Pricia sp.
TAAATATAATTCAAGCATTTCAAAAATTGGGTTATAATACCATAATAAAAATTGTATTTGATTGAGAATAATAAAATTAAGATAAGCCCAGATTTTGGATGTAATAAAAATGGTTTTTAAAACATATTTCACATATCGGTAGGATTTACGTCTTGAAAAAACTAAAGACTGACGATATGATTAAAATTTTGGGGTAAAATTTTTATACGGTAGCTTTTTACCCCATAAACTACTTAAAATCAGTGCTTCACAAGACTTTTGGATTTTTATTTATCAAAAACTACGGCTAATATTGTATGGATTGTTTTGCTGCATTAAAAAGCAAAATAACAACAGAAAGTATCCGGAACTTTTCTTTTATAGCCCTCTTTAATACGATAGTCCCTTTCGGGAAATTGTACTCATTAGGGAACGTACGAACATTGTTTAATATCCACCGAAACCTTGTACTTATGAAGAAAATTCTGCTATTGTTTATCGTTTTTTTTAACACCCTATATATAATGTACGGACAGGACATTATGATTACCGGCACGGTCGTCGACGACCAAGGCGTAGTCTTGCCAGGTTCAGATGTCATTATAAAAGGAACCACTAAGGGCGCAACTACCAATTTTGACGGCGAATTTACCATCGATGCCCCGCCCGATGCCACTTTGATATTTTCTTCCTTGGGCTTTGGCAGGAAAGAAGTTCCGGTCAACGGCCAGACGACGTTTAATATAACCCTAGAGGCCGCGGCGGAACAGTTGTTAGAAACTATAGTGATAGGATCTAGGGGAAAACCCAGAACGGCTTTGGATACCCCTGTGCCGGTCGATGTAATCAACATTGCGGAGCAGGCCATTAATATGCCGCAACAAGACCTTTCACAAATGCTGGCGGCTTCCGCACCCTCTTTTACAGCTTTTCAAAGTGGCGGTGGAGACTTGTCCTCTTTTGTGAGCCAACCGAGCCTTCGGGGTCTGGCGGCGAGTCAGGTACTTGTGTTGGTAAATGGCAAACGAAGACATACATCGGCCATCTTAGCAGGCAACCAGACCGGTACGCCCGGGCCTGCGGTAGATATGAGCTTTATTCCCAATATAGGTGTAGAGCGTATAGAGATTTTACGCGATGGCGCCTCTGCGCAGTATGGATCGGATGCCATTGCCGGTGTCATCAACATGGTCATGAAAAAGGGTACGGGCAAGTTTACGGGCTCCCTGACCGGCGGCGCCTATATCAATTCTTCCCCTGATTTCAGTGATTCAGACCTCACCGAAGGCGAACAGGCCTTGAACCGTAGCACTGGCGAGTGGGACGGCTATAATTTTCAATTCGATGGCAACTACGGTATAGGGTTCGAAAACGGAGGATACTTTAATGCCTCGGCGATGGTAGCTTCGTCCGAACGCACGATAAGACCAACGGTTTTGGAAATCGACCGGGCACCGCTCTACAGCGGTGATTATCTTAATAATCGGACTACGACCACCAACGGGGTTCCCATTATTACCAATCCTGAGCTGATAGCGGCACAGGCCAACGGCGACGCTGCGGCCATCGCCAGTTTGAGCACCGTAGAAGGCCTTATGGCCGCTAGGGACATAGAACAATATGAAGTGGCCACCTATTCGGGCTTGCCCGCACAGACCCGTATGAGCCTGGCCTTCAATCTTGAAAGTCCGATGGACGAAACGACCAACTTTTACGCCTTCGGCGATTTTGGCTATAAATACACCGACGCGTACAGCTGTTTTTACCGTAGAGCGGCCCAAGCCGACCGCACTAGTTACGCGTTATATCCCAATGGTTTCAGACCTCAAATTTACACCGATCAGTACAATTTGTCATTGGCTACGGGAATTACCGGGGTGTTGGGAGATTTTGACTTCGACTTGAGCAATACCTTGGGAACAAACTCGGCACAGTACGGTATGTTCAATACCTGGAATGCGAGTATCGGAGAATCATCGCCTACGGAAATGAATCTGGGTACGCACCGCTTTTTGCAGAATACCCTGAATTTCGATGTTACTAATTTTTACGATGATATTCTCGCGGGTCTGAACGTCGCTTTCGGAGGGGAACTACGGGTAGAGAATTATCAGATCGTTGCAGGTCAGGAAGAAAGTTGGACCGCCGGTACCGAAGGCGTATTCACCGCTACACAAGACAATCAACTGCTCATAGGCCCCGATGGATTTCCATTGGAAGATTTGGGCGGAAACCCTATCGTCGATGAAAATGGGGCTCGGCTAATATTACCCAATGCGGGGGTCAGTCAGGAGTTGGTCAAGAACTACGCGTTGAACTGCCAATGTTTTAGAGGTTTTGCCCCCGAGAACGAGGGCAATAGATTTCGATCGGTCATGGCCGCCTATGGGGATCTCGAATTAGATGTCACCGAAAATTGGTTGGTATCGGGCGCTCTTAGATTTGAAAACTACTCCGATTTCGGTAACGTATTGACCGGCAAAGTGGCGACTAGATACTCGATTGGGGATAACTTCGCCATCAGAGGATCGTATAGCAGTGGTTTTCGTGCACCCTCTTTACAAGAACTGGGCTACTCGCACAGTTTTACCTTTTTCGTTGGGTTGGTGCCTGGTGATGGTACGTTGTACCCGAATAGCAGTTCACCCGCTCGTGCTTTGGGTATCGGGGCCTTACAAGAAGAGCGATCTAGAAACTTCAGCGTCGG
>JBATUY010000099.1:0-19004 GCA_049671465.1 Pricia sp.
GAAACTTTCGCTGTTGGCCAGATTTCTAAAATCTCCTGAAAAGCTGTTCCGCTACTTGGTCAAAATCAAACCTTTTTTGTACGCCAAAGGCCTGTTCTGGATGTCTTGGCCCGTTAACCTGGCCTATTATTACATTCGATTCAATTTCTGGTTTAAGCGGAAATGGTTGGGGAAGGGATTGACCTCTTGAAACGACCCTTGAAAGTATGATCGTGTATGAATAAGGACCGACTTCTTGAGGAACCTTGCAGAAAATGACGGCAACTAAAAAAGGGCAGACAGCCGCCTACCCTTTCTAAAATACAGTATACCGATTATCTAAAATTTCACTACCTTAAATTCGGACCTTCTATTGATTTTATGTTTCTCTTCGGGGCAATACACCGTATCATCGCATTCGTTGAGTAATTTCTCCTCCCCATAGGCCTCGGCCCGCAAACGCTCTTTGGCGATGCCCTGTGCTACAAGGTAGTCGACCGTGCGCTCCACCCTACGTTCTGATAGCCAGTGATTATACGTGGCTGCGCCCCTTGAATCGGTGTAGGAGCTGACCTGTAACACCACGCCCGCATTGTCTTTTAAAAGTTGCGCGAGTTCCACCAAAATCGCTTTAGAAGTACTGGTGAGATACGAGGAGTTCAAATCAAAGTACACAAGGCCCAAAGCTTCAATTTGCTGCTCTAACTGCCGTTTTCTTAGGTTTTCAGCGTCGCGCTTCGCTTTTTCGGCTGCAGCAAGTCTGGCAGCCTCTTTTTCCTTGGCCAATCGCTCGGCCAACGCGGCGGCTTCTTTAGCGCGGTTTGCTGCAGTAATGGAATCTTGTTCTTTTTGCTTTTGTTGTTCCAAGGCTTGGATGAGCGCTAGTTTTTCTTCTCCTTTTTTCGAAAGTCCCTTTTCGATACCGAACCTATAGACCACACCGGCAGCATGCTGAATATGGTTGGTAGCGCCGTTATCGCCCATGGCCCATTTTCCGGAAGAATTGAGGTCTAGGCCCCACTGATCTGAGAACCAGGTTCGAAATCCGATGACAGCGTTATAGGTGCCGCGAGGTTGATTGTTGGCGTCGGTGTATCCCAATCCCACTCCGACATAGGGGTCGAACCAAGCGGTTTCGCCGATGAGCTTGTTCAGGTCGTAAGACAATCGGGCGTCGAGACCAAAATAATCGGTTTCTTCAAGATTGGTCGCACCGTCGATAAACTTACCGACCTTGTATTTATTGTAGCTGGCGATACCTTCTACACCGATGCCACTCTTGAAATAACGACCGATACTGGCCCGCGTCGGATACGCAAGCGCATTCCATTGGGTATCCACCGAAAAGAGCTCGTGAAATACATCACCGGAATCATCGACAAAATTGTACCCGAGACCGAGCATCCAAGAGCTTTGAACGATACTGTCTTTCGCGGTCAGCTGTAGAGCTTCCGCTCTTGCGGATTCGGTATCCTCAAGGGATGCGGATTCTTGGGAGAATAAGGGATTGAAAGAAAGGTACGCCAATATAAGCGTCAATAGCGTTAGAGATTTCATAGGTGTCAGATTTGGGTGTTCTGACAACAAAGTAAGGGTCAAGCACCCTCCGTACCAAAATTATACCCTGAACGGTAGGAATTTTCGGTGGACGGCTTTAAGTAATAGCATTTACAGACTTTGTATTCCAAAAGAAAAGCTGAGATGGCTGCCTGTCCCCAGTACGAAAAATGGAATTTTTTCGTTGAATTATAGTCAGAGACACAAAGCCGAATCGGGCCATCTTTTTATTTTCAACCTATTAGAGATACCGGTAGACGAAAATCGACATACTTGTAGGTGAATTCGTCTTATCTTAATGCATTTTTAACGTTTGGTCATAGTCACAAATCAGTAATCCACATCCTTTAAATTTCGTTTCCATGTCAAAAATTGTCACCCCTAAGCTTATCTTGAACGGCGAAGACTTTCTCCCCAAACACGGCTACAAGGTTACGGTAGAGCAATCTATCGGCGGGCAAAGCACCTTCAGCATCTGTTTTATGGCCAGCGCTACTGAGACCTATGCCGGCGCGATGATGGAAAACGCTATCAAGTTCATCGGAAAGCGGATGTACATCGCGCTCGACGACGCCGCCATGGAATTTACCGGCCTGGTCACCTCAGTGGATCTGCAGAAGGGTTCCGGCGCGGGGGGTACCTTGGTCGTTTCGGGCCATGGGCCGTCCGTGCTATTGGCCAATTCGGTGCAGTGTCTTAGCTTTGAGGAGGGCACTCCCCTATCCCATGTGGCTTTTCAAACTTTAGAAGGTCATTCTACCGAACTGCTGAAGGCCAAGATGGGTACCGGCACTAACATTGCCCTGCCCTATACCGTACAATATAATGAAAGCGACCTAGCGTTCTTGCAGCGCCTATGTCGAAAATATGGTCTTTGGTTTTACCACAATGGCCGTGAATATTGCATCGGCCGCAGCGGTAGTGCGCAGATAGAGGCTACTTACGGTGTCGACGTGTCCGCCTTCATTCTATCGACCAACCTGCGCGGGGGCGGCCCCGAGGTAAGCGGCCATGATTGGATGGGCGACAGCCTTTTGGAGAGTCCTTCGGAGTTGGCAAATCCGCAATCGGGCCATCCCTATTTCAGGCAGGTAAAGCAGGAGTCCAATCTCAATTTCGCCAAGCCCGGCAGGTACGATCATACCTCCGGCCAGCACGAATTCAGCCGCCAAGGCGGAATGGACAGGGCCATGGAGGTCACCGCACTTGGCCGCGCCTCCAGTATGGTCACCGCTACCGGTACCTCCGAGATCGTAGCTTTGCGGGTGGCGGACATCCTAGCCCTCGAGGGCCTGAACTTCAGCGATAGTTCCGACAGGCATGTCATGGGCCACTACGATATTGTTAAGATAACACATAGCTTCGACCATAGTGGCCATTACCAAAACCGTTTCGAGGCCATTCCGGCCGATATGCCCCATCCCCCTTATTCCGACGGCTTTGCCGTGCCCTTCGCCCCCGACCAGCGCGGGCGGGTAATCGACAACGCCGATCCCGAAGGGCTGGGCCGGGTCAAGGTACAGTTCCCCTGGCAGATTGAGATAACCGGCTCCACCCCATGGATAAAAACATCGACCCCTTATGGCGGTAGCGGAAAGGGCTTCTACTTCGTGCCCGAAAAAGGCGAGGAGGTGCTCGTCGGCTTCGAAGGCGGCAACCCGGAGAAGCCTTACGTTATCGGCGGCGGCTATAACCACAAAGCCAAGAGCGGGTTCGGCGACAGTCAAAACAATATTAAGGCCATCAGAACCCGCAGCGGGCATCTGATAGAGCTCAATGATAAGGATGGGGCCGAGTCGATTACTATTAAGGATAAAAACGAAAATCTGTTCAGTATAGATACGGCGAGCAACGATATTACCATCAGCGCCAAACGAAACCTTACTTTGAATGCGGAAGAATACGTTACGATAAACGCCAAAAACGTAGCGATCAATGCAGAGGAAAACATTCAGCAGTCGGCCGAAAAAAATATACAACTTGCCGCGCAGGAGGAGAATATACTATTCTCGGCATCCAAAAAAATTGAACTCCAAGCCGATAACATAATTTCGGAAGCGACCCATACGAACAAGATCACGGGCAAGGACCTACTCCATATCGCCGATGGCGATTTAACTTTGGAGGGCGGCAGCAAAGCAAGTTTAAAAGCATCGAAGACCGAGATTGCCGGTAGCCAAAATACCATGGAATTGCCCTAACTGCAATTGCTATCTTTAACAGATAGGATATACGCCCAAACAGCTTAAAAAGCCATTTAAATATCGAAAAAATGAAGATCACCACCCTCTGCCTTGCACTATCACTTTTAGTAATCACTTCGGCCTGCGGACAGAATCCGAAATCAAACGTGCAGAAAGATACCGAACCGACCGAAAAATCAGCCGAGGCCTCCATGGCCGCCTACCGCGCCCAAAAGCACCGTTTCGAGGTCAAGACCTGCAAGCTCTATTATAACGAACAACAAGTTGTGCTGGACAGTCTGCACCTTTTTGAAAAGGTGATGGGAAGTGACCATATCGGAGAGTTTGATTATTACTATAGAGAAAAACCCCTAAGTTTTAGGACCAAGCGGGTAAAATTTGGAGACCCAAGGGAAATAGTAATGGACGTGGCCATAAAACTCAGCCCCAATGCTGAGGTACAGCGCGACCTTGACATGAACTTCGATATTAAAAAGCGCGATTCGATGAACTACGCCCGGCCCGTACTCGATGGTTATCTACTGATCGATGGCCAACTGGTCAATGCCGATACCAAGATTGAAGATTTTAATAAAAAGCGTGCAGAAGAAGATTTGAGGCCGTTTACTACCTTTTTGAGCATTAGAAACCCAGGAGTCATCTACGGTCTTCGGAGTTGTATACCTGCCTATAATGCAATCGCAACTACCGAAGTAACCTTGTTCTACAACGACGAAAATGCGTTTGAACCAAACCATCGCACGACCACGGTATGGGAACTAAGATATAGTTATGAACAATCACTTCGTTAAAAAAAAACATCATGAACAAGAAAGTAGTCCTACAAAATTACCCAACCTCGGATGGCCTTGTCCAATTAGTACCAAACCTGACGGCCAAGCTCAACGGTCAACCCATCGCCACACAAGGAAGCATACTTACCCATAAAACCCTTGGAGGCGATGCACCCGCCGAATTTGCGCCCGGAATCAAATTGAACGGAATGCCGCTTACCTATGTCGGTGCAAAAACTACGGGTGGCGCGACTATCATGGATGGAGGTATGGCGACGGCTATCATCAAAGGTGCGACGGTTTCAAAAAGAAAAAATAGTGAACCCGTTGAGGAAGAGCCCTCCAAAACCGTTGAACTAAAAAGCGAGTACGCCATGACGCAGGTGCGTGAGCTTGCGGAACAGCTCGCCGGAAGCACCTTTTATATGTTTATGAAAATATACTTTCATGGGGGCATTCCGATAAGCGCTTTCAGTGGACTGTACAAAGCCATGAGCGAAAAAGCAAACCTCAATCCCGATATCGAGGTCGTCGCTCTGGGGCTTGGTAAAGACGCCGCTTGGCACAAAGAGCGCAAAATCATTCAAGTACGTGAAAAGTGGGTGCGCGAAGCGGTAGAGGGTGCGCCCAATACCACGGGTGAAGATAAAGAGATAAGCATCCAAAAAGCGAAGTCGATGGTCTTGGAAGGAATCTTGGAAGAATACGGCCATTACCTCGACGACCTATTGCGCAATACCTATAGCAGCGTAGGTGAGGATACGCAAGGTGACGAAGGCGCCCTGCTCAAAAAGTACTTTTTGACCAATTTCGATCCGTTTACCGATACACAGATTCATTTTGCAACGGCTATCATTGATGGCGTGGCTACTGATTTAGTTTTGGACTTAAGTGAATTTCAAAAAGCCTTTCAAAATGTAGCATCCGATTTTCAAGATGCCGATAAGGAATATTTCGCTTCTGGAGAAGGAGATGCCTTAATGGGTCATTATGGACATTTAGGCATTGAAAATATTTTAGCAACTCGAAACATTCTTACTAAAAAAGAACTCAGCCATCTCTACCTTGGCAACTACATGCGCGATATGAGCCAGGTTATCGTTCCGCCGTTCGTACATCTGAACAAATCAGAGACCGCTAAGCTAAGGCAAGTAAACAAAGACATTGCCGAACCGTCTTGGCTAGACGCGCTTAAACTGAGCCGTGAGGGCCTGACCCGAATCGTCGAACTGTTGGCCGCAGGCCAGATGCGCAAGATTACCCAAGGGGAAGACCCAACGGAAGCCGTTGGTGGTCCGGGTCAAAAGATAGTTTCACCCGATACACCTGATACATTGCCCAACAATGAGGTGAAGGAAATTATCAATGCCTCCTTACAAAAATTAGGGGTGCTAGGCGTTCAGGTCAGTCTCGATTATTGGCTGTTCGTCAAGCATTATGGCGGAATGACACAAGAGCAGCTCGGCGTCTACCGTCCCGAAGAACATCTTGACAGTCCACTTGGCGCTACGGTCTACGACGGCCTGAAGCAGGATATCTATTATTGTGCCGACACCGAAAAGCCGGCAATAGATGCGGAGCTCGGTATGAAAAAACACATTCGACAACATACGCTCAAACAAGAAGAAATCGGGGAACGAAATTCAACAGGAGTGTATGCCGGTGGAAACCTACCCACGGCCGCAGCGTACATGGAAGACCAATTCAAGAAGTTCTATGACGCCCATACCCTAGCCACTTCATTTGATGATGTTCGACTAAAGAACAAGGCACTCACCCATTTGGGGGGCGCCCTTCACGTATTGGAAGACTTTTTTGCCCATACCAACTTCTGTGAGCTCAGTTTGATCAAGGCCGGTATCTCGGTATTTCCATGGGTCGACCTGAAAGACCCGGAACTTACGGAATTTAGTGCCGATGACCGTTTCCGGGTGAAAAATACGATCGAGAAAAACCGGCCCGCCGATGTTGACGATACAGCCGTTCCGTTCGTATCGGAGGCAGAAATTGAAAGCTATTTTCTGGAACGTGGAACGTTCATTAAACTGGAAAACTTTTTGTACCAGGGGTTTTATTTCAGCCACCTACCCCACGAAGAAGCTAACGAACAAAAGGCACGAACCTATGCGGCCTCCCAAAAAGGAACCACATTCGAAGTAAAACTTGCCTTGTCTCACAAGACCCTACTCAAAGGCGGAAAAGACTATGCCGCACAAATACCATTGGTCTCCGGATATTTTTCAAGGGCTGATTCCATCCATTCCTTAATTCATGTGCTGGAAGAAGTGTTTAAGCCCAAGCCTATAACGTTTACGGGGGTACTCATGGAAAACGAAGGCATTTCGGGCAGTGATTGGGAAAAAGTTGCCCTTGATATCGCCGATATCATCATATTGCATACGTTGAACGACCTCTCATTGACCCAGCAAGAAGAGGGAAAATCGGGTAGCGAGACCGGTGTGGGCATGGATTATGCTAGCTTGTTGGAATATTATAAGGAATTTATCAAATACAGGGCTATCGCTATTTCGATCATCGCCGCCCTGAAGAAAAAGAATCCGGTAGTCATTATCGTCAGCGAGATTCTCGCCCGCTTGATCAATACGCTGTACACCCAAATCAGCAATATGGTCAAAGAGATACTGACCCAATGTATGGAACTGATCGCCAGCAGTATCACCGCGGTCCAAAATACCGAGCTCCTACGCGATATCGGCACCAACCCTTCCCATACCCAATTGGCAAAGGACCATGGGGAACATCCGCTTCATAATCTAGCCGCTGATTTCGCCATGGAAGCTGTCAGCGGTATCGGCGAACTTTTACTAAAATTGAAAAGGGGAATACCTATGGACAACGGCCATGAAGTTCGCGCAAGCGATTTAATAGCAAAAGCGCATAGCTATATGGTACACCCATCGCAAAGCAACTGGATGGAAAAAATAACCATACAATGGGTACGCAGCCACGGCGGCAAACTTACGAAATTACACGCACTGGAAAAAAAGCGGAAACAGATGGCCGAGTTGGGCGTACAGACCAAGAAAACCATGGCCGAACTTCAAGCCCGATACCTTGAGATTTTGGAAATGGCCGGGGAACTGCAGACGGAGCTACAAAAATCACTGCAAAAGCTGAAAAACTACATCGCAGATTTGAAGAGCCTCGCCAGCGGTCTCACCCAAAAGCTACTCAAGAAATACAGCAACCTCATGACCGCACTTGAAAAAGAATACCTTGTGTTTGCGGAAAAAATGAACAACAAAAGCAAACGTCTCAATGGAGCCACTGAGGCTGCCAAACGAAAACTCCAAGAAGAAATGAAACGGCTGACCGAATCTTTTGAGCAATCGATGGAAACGTATATGGAAAAGGCATCCGAGGTATTGAAAGAAGCCCAAAAAGAGGTACCCTCACTTTTCAACAGCATGGAAGAAGACCTGAAGGAATTCTACAACGAACTTGTTCCAAAAGCTACGTCCTACAAGGAAATCAACCCGGAAAACATGCTGAAATACAACATTCTCACCTATCTAGAAGAAAACGAGCCGGAATACGCCAAGCGTTTTCAGGAGGTCATAGATTTCGAAAAAGGACAACTTGCGCTCACCCGAAAATACGTAAAGACCTCAGCCTATTCTCGCTTGACGCAATTAGATGCATCCGATGAACCAAAGCATACGGCCTTGGTATAACGACTATTCCAGTTACCGAACCAAAACCTCTTTGTCGGTAATCGGCATTTTATATACCACAAAAGGTGTCGTAATCGCTGAAGACGAAGCATCACCAATTTTATCCTTTACTCCCAGAAGTATTACGTCCTCTTCTACTTTAGCAACATATAGCTCGGGTAAGGCATCACCAGTTATCGCACCGGTAGAGTAGACAACTACCATTTCCTTTGAAAAATCGACGTCTGGAATGGGTAGGCCGGGCTTACGGGTGCGGTTCACGCGGGAGTAGAATTTCGCAAGGGTCTTAGCACTTGTGATGATGAGCGTTTCTTCAGTTTCCATACCGCCGTAGGCGTCGCCTGCGACAAAGCTTAGAACGGGTACTGAATCTTGCATTTTCTGTGGTCGACCTTGAGTTTTAACGGGTATGGGGTGGAGCTGTTCCACATTATTTTGGGATTGTTCCACACTATCTTGGGATTGTTCCACACTATCTTGGGATTGTTCGGCAACATCTTGGGCTTTTACCGCACTGTTGTGCTCTTCGAAACTTTCATCGGCCCCAGCCGTTTGTTCGACCTTATCCTGCCCAGCCTGACCAGAAGCTTCCGCCGTTGCCGTTTTTTTAGTTCCGGGACAATTGGCTAAAATGAGCATCAAAAAAAATAGGGGAATCTTCATCGGTCGTAGACTTCATCAAACCTATTTTTATGGGCTTTTTCGTACAAGGCCTCATACAAGGGAACTATTTTATCGATATCGAAACGCTGCGCGGATATGACCGCGTTTTGCTTGAATTTTTCCAAAACAGCTTCGTCGGATAAAATCTTCAAGGCATTTTTGGCCATATCCTCAACATCGCCCACGTCGCTCAGGTACCCTGTCACCCCATGTTCGTTGACTTCGGGAATTCCTCCCGTATTACTGGAAATCACGGGTACCTTGTTGATCATCGCCTCCAAGGCGGCCAAACCGAAACTCTCCGATTTTGAGGGCAGTAGAAACAAGTCGGAAAAACATAGTATTCTATCGATCTCATTGCTATTGCCCAAAAAGATGACCTTATCGGAAATTCCCAACTTTTTACAGAGCTGTTCGGCACCTTCGCGCTCGGGGCCCTCCCCCACCATGACCAATTTGGCGGGCAACTTTTTTTGTATCCTATAGAAAACCTCGACCACGTCGGGAATTCGTTTTACCTTTCTAAAATTACTGATATGGGTCACGATTTTCTCATCATCATTCGCCATTAGGGAACGCTGGCAATCGGTAAACGAGGTGGCATATTTTTTACCATCGATAAAGTTCGGTACCACATCGATCTCGCCCTCAATATCAAAAAATTCGAGCGTCCGTTGTTTCAGGTTCTCGGAGACCGAGGTCACCACATCCGAAGCATTGATACTAAAGGTTACGGCCGGTTTGTAGAACGGATGGTTGCCGACCAAAGTGATATCGGTGCCGTGCAGGGTCGTCACCATGGGTACGTAAATGCCTTCTTCTTCCAACATTTTTTTCGCCATGTACCCGGCGTAGGCATGCGGAATGGCGTAGTGCACATGCAAGACATCGATTTTATGCAGCTTGATGGTATCGACCAATTTGCTCGACAGCGCCAGTTCATAGGGCTGATAGTGGAAAAGGGGATACTCCGGTACGTTCACCTCGTGAAAAAAGATGCGATTGTTCAGCAGCTCAAGGCGCACCGGTTGCCGGTAGGTCACAAAATGTACCTCGTGGCCGCGATTGGCCAAGGCGATGCCCAATTCCGTGGCCACCACACCACTACCGCCAAAGGTCGGGTAACATACTATTGCTATCTTCATTGTTCAAATTTAGTGAAAACCCCGCAACCCCTACCCCTTTAACTCGAATTTGATTTTTGTGTTTGAGTTTGTCCTTTGTATTCAAGTTTGACCTCGCCCCTGAACTTCTTTTCCTATTTTTGCCGCATGCGAAAAAAGAAGCGAAGACAGGTATTCGAGAATGTGGAGGTCATCGATGCCGGGGCAAAGGGAAAGACGGTTGGAAAAGCGCCCGATGGAAGGGTCATTTTCTTGACCAATACTGTCCCCGGCGATGTGGTAGATATCATGACGACCAAAAAGAGGAAGGCCTATTTTGAAGGGGTCGCCACTCATTTTCACTCCCTTTCGGATAAACGGGTGGAACCGGAATGCCAACATTTCGGAGTCTGCGGCGGATGCAAATGGCAAGATATGGGCTATAAGCACCAATTGTTCTACAAACAAAAGGAAGTCGCAAACAATTTGAAACGTATCGGACATCTGGAGCTTCCCGAAATTTCGCCCATCGTGGGTTCTGAAAAACAGTATTTCTATCGCAACAAGATGGAATTCTCCTTTTCGGATAGCCGATGGTTGACTTTGAATGAGATACAGTCCGACGAAGAGATTACGGACAAAAACGCCCTCGGCTTCCACATTCCTGGTATGTGGGATAAAATTTTGGACATCAAAAAATGTCACCTGCAGGCAGACCCATCCAACGCCATCCGCCTAGAGGCGCGTAATTTTTCAATCGCAAACGGACTATCCTTTTTCAATCCCAGAAATCAGCACGGCCTGCTTCGGACCTTGATGATCCGAACGACATCCATCGGGGAAATTATGGTCATGGTACAGTTTTTTGAGGACGATGCCGCAAAAAGGAACATCCTATTGAACCATTTACGAGAGAAATTTCCGGAAATCACATCCTTATTATACGTCATCAACCAAAAGGCCAATGATACCATTTACGATCAAGAAATCCTTTGCCATTCCGGCCGTGATCACATTTTTGAGGAAATGGAAGGGCTTCGCTTTAAAATAAATGCGAAATCCTTTTACCAAACCAACTCGGACCAAGCCTATGAGCTCTACAAAATTACCCTTGATTTTGCCGGACTGACCGGTAATGAACTCGTCTATGACCTGTATACGGGTACGGGAACCATCGCCCAGTTCATTGCAAAAAAAGCAAAAAAAGTGGTAGGCATCGAATCGGTGCCGGAAGCCATCGAAGATGCCAAGGCCAACGCCGAAAACAACGGAATAACCAACGCCGAATTTTTCGTCGGCGATATGAAAAACGTTTTTAATGCAGACTTCATCCAGACCCACGGAACGCCCGACGTGCTGATTACCGACCCTCCCCGAGACGGGATGCACAAGAACGTAGTTCAACAAATCTTGGATATATCTCCCAAAAAAGTAGTCTACGTAAGCTGCAACAGTGCGACACAGGCTCGCGATCTTGAATTGATGAAAGACCAATACACCGTTACCAAAGTGCAGCCGGTAGATATGTTTCCGCAGACCCATCATGTTGAAAATGTCGTACTTTTGGAACTGAAATAGTGCAAGAGCACCATCGGTCGTTCGATATGCCGGTCGGCTGGTGCTTCATTTGGTGTTTTGGTGGTACGATGATTCGATACCCCTATTACCGGGCAATCCATAGATGCAATGAGAAAATTTAGAATTCCACTTATCATCCTGTTCGGGATACTCGCTTTTTCCGCTTGTGAAAAAGACGATATCTGTATCGATGCCGATACGCCGCGGTTGGTTATCCAATTTTACGATATTGAAGATCCGACGGAGCTAAAGGATGTTCAGAATTTAGTGGTTAAGGGCCTTGATGATATGGGGGTCCGTGAGGATAGCATACCCAATATTGCCTTAGATTCCATCGTAATTCCCTTGAGGCCGAGTGAGACCAGTACGAGTTTTACCCTGAAACGGGTGAACAGTATTTCCGATATTAATGTCGATACCATCACGTTCAGTTATGAGGCAAAGGAAATTTTTGCCTCCCGCGCTTGCGGATATGTCGTTAATTATGACAACCTTGAAGCGGCCTTAACCGGAACAAATCCCGATTCGCTTTGGATACAAGGGATAACCGTCGACAGCACTTTTATTGAAAACTCAGCAGCAACCCATGTCAGGATATTCCATTAGTCTGTTTTTCGTTTTGGTATCGGCGATAGGCTTTGCCCAAGAACGGCCCATCGACCTAAATCGCAAGGATACCGTTACCCATACACAACCTTACGGCCTACGGGCCGGTATCGATATGAGCCGTATTCTCGTGTCGAGTTTGGAAGACAACTACACCGGACTCGAAATCGTAGGCGATTATCGCTTGACCCAAAATCTTTACTTGGCGGCGGAAGTGGGCAATGAGAAAAAGACGATCGGCATAAATTTGGGCAACGAAGTAGAAAGCGTAGAAGGCCAGCTCTACAATTTCACCGCTTCCGGCAGCTACCTAAAAGCCGGTATCGACTATAACACGTACGGCAATTGGTACGGCGAACAGAATATGATTTTTGTAGGCGGTCGGCTTGCCTATAGCCGATTTACCCAAACGGTCAACGATTACAAAATTTTTGATACGAGCCGGTATTGGAATCCCGATGATTTTGCATTCGGCTCGACCTCTGAGCTCGAGTTCGAAGGGCTGGGCGCCTTTTGGCTAGAATTCGTCGTGGGCATCAAGGCTGAAATGGTCAAAAACCTGTATTTCGGCGCCAGCGTACGGCTCGGATATCTTTTCGGCCCTCCCCTTACCACCGAACCCGATAATTTTCAAAATCAGTTTATCCCAGGATTTAACAAAGTAACCGAAGGCAGTAATTTTGGGGTAGGTTACAATTATTCCATCACCTATCTTATCCCGTTGTATAAAAAACCGAACGTTCTAAAGGATAAGGATGGGAATAAAGTTGCCCCGCCCGCAGAAAATCTGCCGAACGATGAAATTCCAACGGAAGATATACCCGTAGAAGAAAATCCCGTCGAGGATGAAAATATCCAGAATCCGCCAGATGGAAAAACCGCTAATAAACGTCGATAGAAGTTTTATTGACGAACAATAACCCTAACTCTGGTGCTTCGCCTTTTTGCTACCCTCATACATCACGTACTTTACCAGTCGGGATTCTAAATGACTGTTGAACACCTTGATTTTTTTCGATGTCCGCAGTCCCACATACTTCAGAGCCTCGAGATTCGATGTGATAAACCAGGCCTCGGTACCGGGATAGTTTTGTTTCAAGGTGTCACCAATGGCAGCATAAAACTCCTCCATATCCAAGCTTAATCTTTCACCGTATGGGGGATTGAATACCATATGCAGCTTGTTCTCGGTAAACTTCTCAGTCTTAAAAAAGTTTTTGCGTTCTATCGTAATGTACTCCGAAAGATTGGCATTTTCAATATTGTCCTGTGCCTTTCGGACAGCGGAGGGGGCCTTGTCGTATCCGACAATTTTATGATGGAATTCCCGCGCCTTGTTCAGGCTGACCTCTACCATTTTATCGTAAAGCTCTTGGTCGAAATCAGGCCATTTCTCGAAGGCAAAACCCTTGCGGTTGATATTTGCGGGAATGTTGCAGGCAATCATCGCCGCCTCGGTCAAAATCGTACCGCTACCGCACATGGGGTCTAAAAAATCACATTGTCCGTCCCATCCGCTGAGCAGGAGCAGTCCAGCGGCCAATACCTCGTTAATCGGTGCAATATTGGTCGCGGTTCGGTAGCCCCGATGGTGCAAAGACCTACCGGAACTATCTAAAGAAACGGTGCAGAACCGATCGTTGATATGGATGTTGATCCGAATATCCGGCGTTTTCACGTCCACATCGGGGCGGCTACCGTCCATAGCCCTGAATTTGTCGACAATAGCATCTTTGGCTTTTTGGGATACGTACAGCGAGTGGGTAAAATTCTCTGAATTGACGGTGGCATCGATGGCAAAAGTGGTATCTATGGATAAATAGTCCGACCAATCCATCGCATAGATTTTTTTGTAAAGCTCGTCTTCGTCGCGTACCGTAAAGGTATGGATAGGTTTGATGATTTTAATGGCCGTTCGTAAAGAGAGGTTGGCCTTGTACATAAAACCGGTATCGCCCTCGAAAGTAACACTGCGCACACCCTCTTTCACGTTCGCACAACCCAGATTTCGGATTTCCTTGGCCAAGATTTCCTCGAAACCGAACATCGTCTTGGCGACCATTTTAAAATTATTGTTCATACCCTGCTTTAGAATTCCATCAAAAATACAGTATTTTCGCCCCACCAAAGAAATATCCCGAACGACTCGAAGTACAAAAAGCCTAGCGCTCCCCTGTTATGTTGGGTCTAGCGGCAAAAACCGACAGATCTGGGCTTTGGATGCCAAAATACGCAATGAACTATCTTCTGTTAATATTCGCCGTTCTGTTAAGCTTCGCCTTTGTATTCATCACAAAACCGAGGAACAAGAACCACTTCAAACTGCTGTTGGCGTTCAGTGGTGCCTTTCTGCTGGCCTTGACCGTTTTCGAGCTCTTGCCTGAGGTCTATGAAAAGGCGGATGCCAAGACCGTAGGGGTTTTCGTCATGTCGGGCATATTGCTACAGATTTTTTTAGAGTTCTTTTCCAAAGGTGCCGAACACGGGCATGTACATCTTGACGCCGGAAAGACCAACCTCCCCATACTACTGTTCGTCAGTTTAAGTATACACTCCCTTCTGGAGGGGTTTCCAATAGGGCGACACGGCACCATTTTGTATGGGGTCTTAATTCACAAGATACCGATTGCCCTCATTTTGAGCATATTTCTTTTGAACTCCGAAATAAAAATTGGAAAGGCCATACTTTTTATAACGGCTTTCTCTTTAATGACGCCGCTCGGAAGTTACATCGCGGCACATTCAGAGTTCGCGGAAACGTATTACGTACCTATAACCGCCTTGGTCATTGGGGTCTTTTTACATATTTCAACGGTCATATTGTTCGAAAGCTCCGAAGGACATCAGTTCAATCTCCGTAAAATCGTGGTGATTATTTTAGGCATCGGGATGGCATATTTGCTATAGAGGACTATCTCGCATCTTCTCAACGGTGGCCGCTCGGTGGTACAGCAAAGTCAACACCCATCGCTTTTCTTAATTTCCTAATCTAATGAGCAATCTCTCTACTCTTGATCTGTGGCATCCCTCGCCATCTTATACCCTTCAATAGTCGTATAATACTTGGCAATCATATTCGGCACCTCCCAATCGGGTAATTGGCCATCCTCTAAATACCTTAAATAGTTCTCCGTGACCTGCCCGAAATGGGCTTCATGACCAATTTTAAATTTTTCGGGAATATTGAGCTTAAATCGGGCATCGGACACTTCTTCCAGAGTGGTTCCCGGAAATGTTCGGGCCACTTCATTTTCTAGGGCAGCTTGTATCGCCACTTTCAAATCAGTACTACCTTTGGATTCGATGTATAGCACCGGACTGAAATTTTCTTCCGCACCCTGTTCAATGATGAGATTGCTCTTGGTACCCCGCATGATACTATAATGTGTATCGCCAGTACCTTCGGGGGCTTGATAATTCCAGATTACGGATACTTTGGCATATGTATCCTTGATTTTATAGATCATTTCCCCATTGGAAAACACCTGTAATCGATCATCCGCGATATCTTTTTGTAAATAATCGGGATAGGCCGCCAACTCGGTTACTTTCGCGAACTCCTCTAAGGTCAACACGGTAGGCCAACGCCTGGCGGAAACCATTTCAATATCCGCTGAATCGATGATTCGTTCGGGAAAGGCTTCCCACTGTACCAAGTCTACCAGGTGCGTAGTCACATCAACAATGCCTTCGCCTTCTTCTTTAATGTCAAAAAACCATGGCGGACGCACTAAGGGTTTCCCGGAAACATATTTGAAAAAATGGTGTACGCTTTCCTTAACAATGGCGGGCTTGTCGGCACTACCTTCGATCAGTTCCCCGAAAACTTTGGGCAAGCTCGAGAACAGTTTTTGTAATCCAGTGGTCGATTCAAAACGTTCCGTCATAATATCATAGATCAAAACGCCCTTCTCATCGGCAATGCGAAACGCTTCCTTTAATTTTTCAAAACCTTCAGGATTGATTACCAATGGTTTATCGGCATATACGTTCAACCCTGCTTTAACGGCCTCAAGTACATAATCGATCTTTTTAGAATTCTTTCCCGCAACGACCATAACGGTTCCCGGCTTTTCGGATATCATTTTTTCGGCAAAATCGGCACCGAAATAGGTTTCGATATTCCAAGCCGCTGGAGATTCCCCACGGGTATTATATTGTTCGATCTTGTCTAAAAAATCGTTCACCTCGGGACCTTCGGGCGCAAATACGTAGATGGTGGAGTCAACTTGGGGATACATTTTCTTATGTACCAAAGCCGCGTGAAAGTGGCCGGGGTCCAAGGTCATCAACTTGACTTTGTTCGAGGTGTTTTTATCGGTCATTTTTTTAGACTCCCTTTCTTCCCCGCAAGACATGCAAAATAAGATGGCGAGAACGATGTAACTATATCTCATTAAAAACGTTTTTAATTAGTTCACCCGCCTAAAAGCGGACCGGTTTTCGGGTAAAGGTAGAACGAAGGCTAATTCGAAAAAGTTACCACTTAGCATCCTGGGCGGAGCAAACTTACAATTGCGCACCTCACATTTCTACGTAATCCGTACCGTAAGGCTTGCGCTGCTCTCTATGCAAAAGGGCGTTGGCTTCGTCGTCGTTTATAAATAGTTCGTTCTCCGGATCCCATTCGAATTTTCGGGGAAACTGCATGGCGATATCACTGATCAAGCAGGTTACGCAGGCCTTATGTCCCTTTTCGATAGGCGATATCGGTGCTTTTCGGGTTTTGATGCACTCCAACCAATTGCCATGCTGGTCGTCGATTTTATACAGACGGGTCTCGTTTTCGCCGATGACGGAATCCAAAATTTTCGGATCGGAAGCATTTAAGGCCTCATTGCTTTTCTCTTTGTCCACCGGATCGGTTGCCGATGCTTGATAATCGCCGCGGGAAACAAATATCCATCCATCGTCACCGATATATTTAATGCCATTGGGATATCCTCCGCTGGTGTACACGGTCATTCCGTTGGCATATTGATGCTTTACGAAAAAGTCCCCATGCACGTTCCATAGCCCCGATTTGGGAAACTCCGCCAAGGCCTCCACGGAAATGGGACCCGTAAGTTCGGTATCCATGCCCCATGCGGCGGAATCATAGTGGTGCTGACCCCATCCGGTAATCATTCCGGCCCCGTATTTCCGAATGCGAAGCCAGCCCGGCCGGCCATAGTCGTTTTGAGGATGTACACCGATTTCGGTATAGGGCACTTCGGGTGTCGACCCCAACCACATATCGTAATTCAGATGGTCAGGCACGGGCATTTCCGGTGCTTCTGGCCCCGCAGGATCTCCTGGCAGTCCGATTTTCACGGTATGCACTTTTCCGATGCGACCGTTGCGCACCAGCTCCGCGGCACGCCGAAACTGTGCCATCGCCCGTTGCTGGGTGCCTACTTGCAAAATGATCTTGGAATCTTGCACCGCCTTTCGAAGTTGCTGCCCTTCCCTAACGGTCAACGAGGTCGGCTTTTGCAAATAGATATCCTTTCCGGCCAGGGCAGCCTCCATAGCCGGTTGCGAATGCCAATGATCTGGGGTACTGATGACCACCGCATCGATGTCTTTGTTCAATAGCAACGCTTTATAATCATCATAGATTTTGGTATCCATGTATTTCGCTTTGCCGGTCTTGTTTTTGTAAAAATTATCCACCCAATTCTTGGCATCCGTTGCCCGTTTCGAGTCGACATCGCATACCGCCACATATCTAGCGTCATCAAAAGCGATGGTATCATCGATATCATGGCCCCGGGCGATGCGCCCACAACCGATTTGACCGATATTGATTTTATTGCTCGGGGCATTCTTGCCCAGCACGCTCGCGGGCACAATACTGGGAAAACCTACCATCGCGGCAGTACTTAAGGCTGTTCTGTTTATAAATTTTCTTCGTTGCATACTGTTTATAAATTAAGGTTTTAGGTTTGCGTATGACCCGTTTGTTTCATCAGTTCGTGGTACTATAGTTCGGAAATCATATTATTTCTAAGGATGTTCTCAACGTCAATCTTGAACGACTCGGATTTCCAAAGGATGGGCGAACGCCTGCCAATAGGCTTCGGCCTCATCGGGGTTTAGCTCTCCGTCAAAAACCACCATTCTGTATTTCAGTTCATATTCTTTTTCTGGTTCAATTTGCCATTCCTCATGCCGGATGGGACAAAACTCGAAGAACATATCGCCCCTGCCCCCATTGCCATCTATGGGCCACACCCGCATCGGTTCTGGATGCGCCCGGTTTTCAGGATGGCTCATAAACAGGATGCCGTGCGTTCCGGTGCTATCGGCCGATTCCCCTTTGACGATACACCAGCGGGCACGGGTGCCATCGGCGGTCAGCCTATCTTCGCCCTCTGAAGTCAGCACCGAGCAGTTATCGGCCTTCCAGCGTTCGGTAAAGCGCATGCCGATACCGCCACCGTAGCGATAGGCCTCAAAAAGAATTCCCTCCTCTAACGGCGAGCTGAAATTGCTATGATAATCGAACATGTAGCGGTCGTCGCGCTTTAGGTCCCACAAGGTAACTTCGAGATTTTCGTTCAGGGCCACCTGTGGTTCCGCTTTGGTCAGTAGATCGAGATGCTCTTGGGCCGCGGTAAAGGAGGCGAATATTTCCCCGGATTTTTTATCCTTGATTTCCTTAAAAAGAACGGTGCCCTTACGGTCTCCCAAATTCCAAAAATCGACCTGTTGACCGTCGATTTGGGTATGTGTCCAAGGTCCCCACATGCCGTAGTGGTGATAATGGTCCGGGGGCTGGATTCGGGATAGGGTATCTCCCTTTGGTGTGAGTATCGGATGAATAGAGCCGGATTTTTTATAAACGGAATCTACTCCCTCTGG
>JBATUY010000100.1:0-4462 GCA_049671465.1 Pricia sp.
GGCCAGTCGTTTCATTTAAAAAGTGTCCGTTTCAAGTGATGTTTGTTGCCCCTACTTCTTGTACTGAAACTCTTTCTCCAACCTTACGTTTTCAAAATCCGCATTGTCCGGTAATACAAAGTGATAGTCGGTTTTCTTGTCCACTTGAACATTCAAAGGCAGTGCAGTCTCAAAATCCATTACGTGTCCACCAAGCTTTTTATCGTCGGAAATAAAATGGAAATGAAAACCTTTGACGTTAATATTTCCTATAAAATCGGGGCAATAGAATCCCACGATGGTTCCTGAAACCGCTTCCCCTTCAAAGACGGGCCGATTAGGAATCAAGACGTCGAGACCTTCGTCGAAAGGTGGTTCCTGCTTCGTAAGTCCCCCGCACTTCATATAGTCGAAAGTTCCCTTAATCTGAAATACGTAGAAAAAATTCGGGGAAGGTACTTTTTCCAACAATGCGGTTTGTAGGCTTTCGACGTCCAGTCCTGCATCCTCGGAAATGGAAAAGGCCATCTCTTCCTCAAAGAAGGCGGCGTTGGCGTAGACAATGGTATCTGTTGCCGCTCCTTCACTTATAGTTCCATCTTGTCGGACGCGGTAGACGATGCCATCGATCATGACCATCTCGCCGTCCAACCTGTTGAACGAACCTAATCCTGTATCTCCGTTCTCTTTCAGGGTGCTTACGGAGAGGTCTGCATCGAAAACCTTGTTTACGAACGCCCACCAAATGCTGTACTGGTAATAGGTGTCGTTTTTGGCAGGTTTTTCCGCTTCCATCGCCGTCGAAGAAGTGATTTCATCGGCTTTGGGAGGCGCCTCTTTACAACTTGTCAAGCCAAAACAGAATACGGTGCCAATTAGAAATGTTAGAAGCTTAATTCTCATGTAGTAGTATGGTTTAAAGACTTAAGAAAACTTCCTATTCTTCCGCTCCCTTAGCGCATCGGCTTCGGCGTCGTTCTTAAAGCTTTCGGTTTTTGGATCCCAGTCCAAAGGCCTCCCGAGCCAGTAGGCAATATTGGCGACGTTACATACGCTCGCCGATCGGTGTCCGGTTTCGGCGGGACAGATGGTGTTGCCTCGGGACTTGATGGCCGAAATCCAATCTTGATAGTGGTTGTTCTGGTCGTTGAACATCTCTGTGGGATTTTCGAAAGGCTCCTCGTACACCAAGTTCAGGGGCAGGGATTCGAGGAAACCTCTGGCCACATCCAAAGTGCCCTCGGAACCAATGAACCTACAGGCCCACCGGCGGCCGAAATCCTCGTGGTACATTTCGATTCCGTTCTCGTAAACCATTTTTAGACCCCGTACCGCTTTCGGGTCTTCCGGGGGAATGAACTTTACCGGTCCGGTCTCATCCATCCCCAGGCACCATTGGGCGATATCGAACATATGCGCACCCCAGTCGGCGAGGATACCCCCACCGGTCTCCTTGTAATCACGCCAATCCGGATACGATTTGACCACTTGTGGGGCTATGGCGCTATTGTAGTCCAACAGCGGCGCCGGTCCGCACCAGCGGTTCCAATCCAGTCCCTTCGGCATTTCTTCCTTTGGTAAATTATAGTCAACCGCAGGGTCACCTACATTGACCAGCACTTTTTCGATTTTACCCAGCTTTCCGGAACTTACGATTTCCTGTGCTTTTTTGAACCGGTCCCATGAACGCTGCATGCTTCCCGTCTGGAACACGGCCCCGTTCTTCTTGACCGCATCTACGATTTGGCGGCCTTCGTGGATGGTGTTGGTCAAGGGTTTTTCACAGTACACATCCTTTCCCGCGTCCATAGCATCTATAGCTTGAATCGCATGCCAATGATCGGGCGTTGCGATGACCACGGCATCAATGTCTTTCCGTTTGAGTAATTTCCGGTAGTCCAGATAGGTCTTTACCCCGTCATAATCAGCCTGTCCTCTTTTTTCTGCATAGAAGCCGTTGACTACCGTTTTGAAAAGGTCGCGCTTGGATTCCCATACATCGCTTCCGGCCACGATTTGTGCTTCGGTATTGGTCACGAACTTATCGGCCAAGATTCCGCCTTGATTTCCAAGACCGATATAGCCAAGATTGATTTTGTCGCTTGGCGCGGTAAAACCTCGGCCCAATACATGACGGGGAATAATACTGATTGCTGCCGTAGCAAAAATGCCCTTTTTAATAAAATTTCGTCTTGCTGTTGCAGGCTCATCCTTTTTAGGTCTTCGTAGCATGGTAATGGAATGTTATGGTTACGTTATAAAAATACAAAATTCATGAGGTGTTTTATTCTAGCACTCTTTCGGCTTAGCTAACACCCTTTAGAAGGCAAAAACTTCCTTACAGAAATTGATATTACCTAAAAATAATGATTGGAGTATCCTGTACCGTCCTGTTCCCGCCGTGAGATATTAACCTAAAATTGCAGCGAAAGGTATCCGAAGAACGCTGTACATTACCGAAAGACTAGAGTTAGGGTTATCCCATTAGACAAATCCCCTGGAAGAGAAATCCAAGGGATTTGAATATCACCGCGCGCGTGAAGTCATTACTCCTTGATGAATTTCTTGATGATAGTCTCTCCATCACTTTCGATTTCAATAATATATACTCCGTTCGAAAGAGCGCTCACATCAAGTTGGGATTCGGGCGCATCGCCCTCTAAGGTTTTTGACACGACCTGATTTCCGGACAAATCGTACACACGGACTTCCGCCTGCTGTGTCGCTAGGTTTCTTAAGTTCAACGCGTTCGTTACCGGACTCGGATAGAGCGCGAATTGGCCATCATTTGTTTCGGATACGGATTGTACATCAAGTCGTGCGGTGGCGTTGGTACCTACCCGCTGCAAGGTCCATTGCGATCGCGCACCGTTCCAGACCCTCCACTCTATTCCACCGTCCGAAGTCCGTGCGGCTAAATATCCCCGGTCCGATACTCGGCTCTTAAAACGGTAGACATTGTTTCCCAAGGACTCGGCGGACCATTGCTTATCACTTCCCGTGGCCACTGGTTCCGTGCTGCTTCCCTTGACGACCTTGTTTCCGTCGGTATCCAAGACACCCCGTCCCGGATATTGGTTATCGATATTATAAAAACCGTTCGCAGATTCCACCACACGCCATTGTTTGTCGCTACCACTGCTGCTTCCACCGGTCACTATAGACATACCGTTGGAATCCAAATATTGCCCGGTAGCTACATTCTTGAATGTGTAGGTTCCTTCGAGTCCACCGGTCGAACCGCCCCCACCTCCGCTACCAGAACCTGCGGGGGTAGGCCGGGCCTCCTCGTAAGTACGTGCCACCCGCAAATCATCGAAGTCGGTGGTAATATCAAAATCACAGGCGTTTTCGTTGTATGAACCCCACTTCGGGTACACCTCTGACCCGTCGTTGGTTCGGTGATAAGCCCGTTTCCCGTCGCTACTAAGTACCACCTGATAGTCATCAAAATCGGAATTCGTTAAGGTCTGTTTCGAACCATTGAACCAAAACTCGATAAAGCCTCGATAACGATTATTTCCACTGTCGTAATCGCGGTCTACCTTAATACGGAATACAAAACTGTACCATTTGTTCTCGTCGACCTGACCTTTCCAAATGGTGGTCTTACGCTGGGTTATTGATCCCGGGCGGTTCCAATTGGGCTCCGCAGGGCCGTAGGCGCTGACGGTCAATTCGTTTCCATCATAGCCCATATTGAAGGGATAGTTTTGTTTGTTGGTATCAATGTTGCCCCCCTGGTCGGTTTTCCACTGAAACACCGAGACGCCATCATTGAGATTGGGCGATGAATTAATGCGCCATCGCCATCCGTAATAATAGTCCCCACCTTCTTGGGGTATGAAACCGTTGGTACGGGCAAACTCGGCCCGCTTTCTGGAAACGGGCTTGTTGATACGCCAGAATTTTCCGAACTGACCGTCAGTTGGTGTGGAAACCGTTGGTGGGTTATTGGGGTCGTCGACACATCGGTTTCCGGTCGGATTGCGGTTCCCGTCCGGATCGAGACGCCTAAAAACTGTTCGGACATCTTCATCGGGATCACCGTACCAAAGCACTTGGGCATCCAAGGCAAAACATCCCACAACGATTAGCATAATAAGTGTTGCGCTTAAGGTAGTATTTTTCATGGTCCTTTTTTTTTAAAATTCGGGTTAAAGTATTTTTTGGTAAAAGCTATAGGGCCAGAATGGTTTGGGAGGCAAAAAAGGAATCAGTTCATAGGCATTTTGTTTAGATTGCAAATTAAACAATCGATTGTATTTTATCGTACGGAAAAGGAGTAAAATCGTACGTAATCTTGACAGTAATTACGTTTAAAACTTAAAATCAATTAGTTATTATTAAAGTCATAAAGCTCTAACCTAAACGGACAAATCTGGCCGATGTTTATCAATCGAACCTTTTTTTCACGTCAGTTTTAGGGAAGACAAGGATAAATCAGCAAAACCAGATCATCGATATCTTCAAATTTTTAAAG
>JBATUY010000101.1:0-1840 GCA_049671465.1 Pricia sp.
GATAAGAACCGTTCATCACTTTCCCCCCAATAAACAAATCTAAATCGCCATCTCTATCAAAATCCGCCATTTCCGCACATGAACCCCGACCTTCTCTTTGCAATAATTCAGTAGGCTCAAAATTGCCCTTACCCTCATTAATGAAAATAAGGTCTGTGTAGGTCTTATTAATCATATCGGCGATTCCACCACCATCAATAGAGATCAAGTCAAGATCGGAATCCAAATCCACATCAACTAGTAGCACTGCCATATCTTCCCGCTTTTCTTCCATTATTGAGCGAGATTGAAAATTACCGTTTTTATTTTGCTCGAATAATTGTCCGTTTTTTTGCTCGGTACCACCCACATAAAAATCTTCCAAACCATCTTTGTTTACATCTCCAACGGCTATTCCCGGCCCCAATTTTGTGTTCATCTTAAGAAGACTAGCCTGGTATCTCAATTCTATAAAGTCATCTTCTTGATGACGATATTCAATGTTAAGATCCTTGCTTATTTCTTTAAAAAATTGATTTGGTTCATTTGGTCGTTCTTTATTTATTATTGCATTTTTTTGGTAAACCCTCAGGACCTGATTGGGCTTGGCATCTTTGATTACCTCAATCTTTTCATTAGGCCATTCCACAAGAATTGAGTCCACTTGGGTCTTACTCCCCAGTCCAAAATGGACTCTATTTGTTACAGTAGATAAATAACCTCTTATCGGTGAAAACGTTTGAACTTGAGCGTTACCATCTACAAAAACAGTTATTTTTGTGCCTACGGCATGGTTGTCCATAGGTTGAATGTCTAAGTAATTTTTTGATTCATTCTTTAAAGTGGCCAGCTCCATACAATTGTTTTTATATATAAAAGCCTTATCGTCGATATTACTTACAATAAGTTCCAAATCCCCATCATTGTCCAAATCTGCATAGGCGGCTCCATTGGAATAAGTGGACTGCGTCAAACCCCACTCATCTGCCATATTTTCAAAACTCAAATCGCCATTATTTTTATAGACAAAATTTTTAAGTTTTACCTCTGGTAAATCTTGAAGCCGTTTTAAATTTATACTATCTCGACTTTCACTAGCTCCGAAATAAGAAGATTGCTTACTGTATACGATGTAATCCAAATTGGTAATATCTCTTCGATAACCGTTCGATATAAAAACGTCTTTATTACCGTCATTGTCAAAATCTGCCATTAGCGGCGCCCAGCTCCAATCGGTATTGTGCATTCCGGTCAGCTGACCTACTTCACTAAAAGTACCGTTGCCGTTATTGAGTTGAAGTGTATTCCTAACCATCTGCGGAGCATACCCTAAGGACAAATCTCTAACATAGGTATCATAACTGACTTTCATCATGCTTTGTTTTATGCGCTTATTATCATTAGGAAACATATCCACTACCATAATATCCATGTATCCATCATTATTAATATCCGCAATATCGTTTCCCATACCATTATAGCTCTGGTGCCTTATATAGGTATCGATTTCATCAGTAAATGTTCCATCTTGATTATTTATATAAAGTAGGTCATTTGTCAAAAAATCATTGGAAACGTAAATATCGGGCCAGTTATCATTATTCAGGTCGCAAATAGATACGCCCAACCCGAAACCCTCTGCCATAATACCGGCTTCCTTTGTTACGTTCGTAAAACCTTTTGCACCATCATTCCGATAAAGTCTATCCGTACTAGGGGCTTGCCCTTTCAATGCCTTAATTCTTGATGTATTACGGTTATAGTCTACCAAAGCATTAGTAAGTACATATAGGTCGTTGTCACCATCCTTATCATAATCAAGGAAAATTCCTTGAACACTATAACCCGTATCGTCTATGCC
>JBATUY010000102.1:0-13191 GCA_049671465.1 Pricia sp.
ACTGGGCCCTGCCATTGGGCAGCATGCTAAAGTCGAGATTCCTGACATTGTTGGGCAGGTAGTACCCTATGCCTTTTGATCGTTCCGCCGTTTTTTCAAAACCTTTGGCCACTTTGTCGATACTCTCCCGAATCAGGCTATAGTCTTCGCCCATGGCTTTCCAAGGCACGGCGTGTTTTCCTCCGAAATAGGTGTCCGCTATTTCCGCGACCATTTCCGGTTCGCTTTTGATATTTTCGGATGCCGGCTTCAGCAATCCTTTCGATTGGCGTACCCTGCCCATACTGTCTTCCATGGTAAGATATCGAAGAGCGCCATTTTTTACATCTTTTTCAGAGCGTCCGTAGGTCGGCAAAATCAGGGCGGTTTTACCGGTCACCAAATGGGTACGGTTGAGCTTGGTGCTGATCTGTACCGTGAGGTCACAATTTTGCAGGGCCCTTGCCGTATATTTAGTGTCGGATACGGCCATCAGAAAATTACCGCCCAGACACATAAATACTTTGCCCTTGCCCTCGTGCATGGCCTTCATCGCTTCGACCGTATCAACGCCCTCTTTGCCGGGTGGCGTAAAACCTAAGTGTTTTTTGATTCGGGCGTTCAGGTCCTCATCGACAAAATGTTGGATGCCCACGCTCCGATCGCCCTGTACATTACTGTGGCCGCGAACGGGACAGGTTCCGGCGCCGGGCTTGCCCAATGCACCTTTTAACAGCAGCAAATTCACAAACTCACGTATATTGGCGACCCCATTTTTATGTTGGGTCAACCCCATGGCCCAGCAGACCACGATTTTGGACTTTTGCGCGAGCAGCAGCACCGTATTTTCCAAATCATTTTTGTCGACGCCGCATTGACCCAGCAGTTCATCTTCATCATAACGCTCCAAATCGGAAATAAGGGCTTCATACCCATCAACATAGGTGTCGATAAAGTCATGGTCGAATACGTCGCCATCAACCGCATCGAGAACCGCCAAGCGTTTGATGAGCAGTTTGACCAACGGAATATCTTGATTGATGCGAACGGGAAGATGTATGTCGGCCATATCTTCTCCCCCGCCCAGCATCCCTTTTATTTTTTGGGGATTTTTGAAATTGATAAGTCCCGATTCTTCCAAGGGGTTGATACTGATGACCTTTCCACCGTTCTGTTTGCATTTTTCCAAGGCGGACAGCATTCGCGGATGGTTCGTACCGGGATTCTGTCCGGCTACGATAACGACTTCCGCTTCATAGAGGTCTTCCAATTTGGTGGAGCCTTTACCTATACCCAAGGTCTCGCTCAAGGCTATACCGCTAGATTCGTGGCACATGTTCGAACAGTCGGGCATATTGTTGGTGCCAAAGGCTCGTGCGAACATGCCATATAAATAGGCCGCTTCGTTGCTTGACCGGCCCGAGGTATAGAAAATGGCCTCATTGGGCGAATCCAGTCGGTGTAATTTTTCGGAAATCAGTTCGTAAGCATCGTTCCAAGTGATGGGTTCGTAGTGGATACTTCCGGGCCTCAAGACCATAGGCTCGGTAAGCCGCCCAAATTTATTTAGCTCGTAATCGGTAAGTTGGGATAAGGCTTCCACCGAGTTTTTTGCAAAAAATTCGGCCCCTATATGCTCGGTAGTAGCCTCATCGGCCAGCGCCTTGGCGCCGTTTTCGCAATATTCGGCAACGGGCGACGGGTCTTCGGGATTGGGCCAAGCACAACTGGGGCAATCAAAACCGCTTTCTTGGTTCATATCGAGCAAGGCGCGCATCGAACGAACAATGCCCATTTCCTTAAAACTGTGTCTGAGCGCTTCCTTTACGCCCAACATCCCTGCGGCATGGGTTACGGGCTCTTTAAACTTAAAACTATCCGAAAATTGCTGCGAACCTGTAATTGAAACGTTCCTCCTAAATTCATCCTTCATATTTCCCATTTCTTACTTGCTTTCGCAAAATTTATTGAGCCATTTTCGGATTCGGATAATTGTCCGATTCGTCCTCCATCCTATCGTCCAGACAGGTAAAATCTTTTTCCACCAGCAGGTGAAGCGTTTTCCCCTTTTGGAGTGCTTGGTTGTTCTCAAATCCGATTTGAGCGTTGGTATCCCAACCGCTGATCAATTTTGAAGGGATATCCAACATAATGGAATTCCCCTCGAATGCCGCGGAAAGCTCCCCGTGCTCCTTTATTCGAAGACCGTAAGTAAAGGCGGCATCGTTAAACTCCGTTTGGCTTTTATAGCATCCCTTTTCACAGAGCTCGGCTACTTCCGATTTTGTCAATCGAAGGCGTATGGCATTATCTTTTATTCGAATCTTCATCCTACATATCCCTTAAACCGTGGCTTAATATCCACAAACAACTTGATAAATACAATGGCGGGCGCTTGGTCTGGTCTTGGCACGGCCAGTCTCTTAATTATCTTATTAAAAATAATGATTGCAACCTCCTTAAACAAATAGCAACGTTCAATTATTTTTTTTGAATTTGGATAGTACTGCGAAAATATCCTCGGAAATTCTAAATCGATAGAGTATGGCCACGTACAAAACACTGATGAAGGTGCCTTTCAATGAAATATTCAGGATAGGATGAAAAGGAAATTCCAAGAAATAGAACACACCCCCGACGCCGATCAAAAGTGCGGATACCTGCAAGGTCTCGTGTGTAAATGGAAGGATGCCGAATTTGGCTTTCACATACAGCAGCTTGACCGTATTGTAGATAAAGAAGGCGGAAAAACTGGCGATGGCGGCACCGTCGAGTCCGTATTCGGGAATCAGCCAAAGGTTCAATACGATGGTCAAAACGGCCAACAATACTCCCATAAATAGGATGGCCCGGTAATAATCGGAATTATAAAGGATGGAATTATTGTTTCCTAAAAGTGCGTCGTAAACCTTGGCCAGACCGAGCCAAACGAAAATGACAAAACCGTTGCGATAAGCTTCGGGAAGCATTTCATAAAGGTCGTTGAGGTTCAATAGGATGAGGATAAACAAAAGTCCCGAGACGATAAATAGGGTCAATGAACTACGTTGATAGAGCTCCTTCAACGCGGGTTTATCCTTTCGGTTGAGCAACTCGGCGGTCAGCGGATAGGTAATCTGGTGCATCGACCGGGAGGGTACGGCGATGACCATGGCAATAAAGCCGGCCACGCTATAATAGGCTACATTCTCGATTTCGATAAACTGATTGATCATCACCTTGTCGATTTCAAGAAGAACGATCGCCGCCGACCCGCCCATAATGATCAATGTGGAATATATCATAATATTCCGTGTATTTTTTGGTAGCCCAAAGACCAAACGCGGTCTGCGGATGTCGAAAGCATATAAGGCCATAATAAAGGTGCGCAATAAATAGATACCTACAGCAATGGGAATAAAAATGGTTACCGATATCAAATCAAGATATAAAAACAGCAGTAGCAAGGTCACCCCGACCCTCGAGAAGACCTCTTTCATGAAATTCCCGAAAACGGATCGCATACGTACCCGCGCCCAGGCATAGAACACCTCAAAATAGGCCATGGCCATACCGATCAAGAAGATGGGCCAGACGTAGTTTTTGACAATGGGATTTTCTTTGGATAAAAAGTTTCCTATGGCCTCATGGGCGAAAAAGGTGATGCCGGCAATAGGGATAATCAAAGCTAAGGGAAGTAAGAGCATCAGGGTCAAAAAGCTATCGGCGGCCCTGTCATCTTTAAAACTACTGTAGAATTTTATCAAGGTATTGGGCACCCCGAAAGCCAATATGGGCATAAGCACCATGGCCGCGGAGAGCACTACGTTGACCAGTCCGTAATATTCATCGGACATAAAATTTGTATACAGAAAAAGGACGTTGATAGCGCCGACGCCGAAACCGATGTAGGTAACGATGGTGTTATTTAAAGATTGCTTGAAAACGACGCCCATGTTAGGTTTTAGATGTTAGATTTTGGATTTGAGATTTTGGTTTAAGGTTTGGGATTTACGATTTTGGGTTGGGGCCGGAATTTTGATTTGGTTCTGATATTAAATTTTGAAATTTTAGATGTGGGCTTCTGTGTTTTAAATATGAGGTTCGAAATTCGTGCTTTTATTTATTAGGCGACCATTGGGGGCGACTTCGTATACTATGATTATTTTTAAATAATTTTTGACAAGGCCTCGGTCAGTGATTTTCGGCTGTATTTCTCGATATTTTTAGCTTTTGAAAATAGATTTTCTTTTTTGAACGCGGCGTACCACTTCAAGATGGTCTGTTTCAATGCATAGTGCGAAGTGTAATCGAAAAGGGCACCGGCTTGGGTTTCATCGATGATTTTTCCCGCTTCCCAACCTTCGGGCCCGAGCGCTAAGATAGGCCTTTGCGCTGCCATGTATTCGAACAGTTTTCCGGGAATGATGCCTTTGGTTTCTTCGGAATCGATTTCGACCAATAGCAAAACTTGGGAGCGCTGCTGCCTGCGCTGCGCCTCGGTGTGCGATCCGTAGCCGCGCATTTTGATATAGGGCCCGAGCTCGAATCGGTACAGACTATCCATCACCTCTTTGCTTACCACGCCCATAAATTCAAGCTGCAGGTCGGCGCGGAAAACCGAGTTCTCCGAAGCGATCTGAGACAGCACCTTCCACAAGTTTTTGGGGTTACGGCCGGTCAGTAGGGATCCGATATGGGAGATGGTAAAGTCCTTATCCAGATGGGCACCGCCGTCATAATCGGAATCGTGGCCATTGGTGATGACCGTAATCGGCTGTGTCGTAATCTGTTGGAATTCCTTTTCGGTCGTGGGACTGGTGACGATGATATGGTCGGCCTCGTTTAAAACCGCTCGTTCAAAATCCTTATGTTTTTTTTGGGAGGATTTCGTTAGTTTTAATTTCTTGTGATATCCGATGCTGGTCCAAGGATCCCGAAAATCGGCCAGCCAGCGGATGCCTTTTTGTGCTTTTAAATGCTGACCGATGAGGTGCACGCTGTGCGGAGGGCCGGTAGTGATGACCGCGTCGAATTTGGCCTCATTATCTAAAATCTCCGATAAAAATTTCACCGAAGGCTTGATCCAATACTTCCGGGCGTCAGGTATAAATAAATTGCCCCGTATCCACAGCATCCCCTTTTCTATAGCGGACTGGTTTTTTACCTGTATAATGCCCGAGCTGATGCGCTTTGTTTTTTTGGGCGAAAGAATTTTTGCGAGACCATAAGGTTCGAACAAGGGCTGTTTGTAAATAGTCAGATTTTTGGGGATTTCCTTTTCCAAAGAAGTATCCTCGATTGGATAATGCGGATTTTCGGGAATGTAGACCACAGGTTCTATCCCGAAATCCCGCAGATATTTAACGAATTTCAACCATCGCTGTACGCCAGGGCCACCTGCGGGGGGCCAATAGTAGGTGATGATTAAAACTTTTTTCATGTAAAGCGGTTTTGGTTACCAGGTAATCGTTAAAGGTGAGGCCATGATTGAACAAATTTAGGCTTTGAATATGGCGTTGACCCGTGCAAGTTTCAAATGCGATTCAGATCGATTGAACCCTACCTTTCTTGCCGGTAGGCTTAAGCCACATAAAGCTAAACGCTTTCTTCCTTGCGCGACCGATAATAGGTAAATCCGATGCCTCCAAAAAACAGTACTACAAAAATTATGGAACTGGCCAAGGTAATCGTACTGCCGGTTTTAATGACTTCGGGCTCGAACTTGAATTCTATGGTGTGTTCTCCCGCAGGTATTTCAAGAGCCCGTAACGTATAATCGACCCGGAAATGCTCCTTGGGCCGTCCGTCGATATACGCGTTCCATCCATGGGCATAGTACATTTCCGAGAAGACCGCAACCCCGTTATAATCGTTCTGGGAAGTGTAGGTCAAATGATTGGGCATATATGCTGTCAAGTTTATGGTGGACAGAGAATCGACATTGAAATTGGTTCCGGAGACGTCCTGTAACATTTCGGCTGTAGCAACCGCCACCGTCTTGGTTTTTAACGTATCTAAAGCCTGTATCTCGGCATCCGCATCATCGACCTTGACCAACTTTTCAACAAACCAGGCATTACCGTTCGCCTCGGGGTTTACCGCAGGGTATGATTGTCCGTTTTCATCTTGTTGAATGACGTATTTGACATTAAGCATATTGAGAACGCCCATATTGCCTTTATAAATATGGAAGCTGAACAAATCTTCTAACCGCGCCGGCTTTGCCGCATGATAACCGCCGATAGATTGGTGAAAGTATGAAACGCGTGCGCCATTCACCCCCTCCGCCGGGTCGTAGACCCTAAAAACACCTTCATCCTTATTGATTTGTTGGTCCAGGGCCGTTTCCGGAAAGGGTTGTAACATCTTCCGCTTGGCCACAAAATCATCATTGTCGACGTAGCGCTTATCGACACTCACCAAATCGGCAACAATCAAAATACCTAAAGCAGCAATGGCAAGGTTCAGCTTTAATTTATCTTTTAGAAAAAACCAAAGCGCAAGCGCCGCTAAAAAAATATAGATCAAGGAACGGAATAGATCGCTATTATAAACAGCCTTTCTATCCGCTTGAATGAGCGATAAAAGTTGTTCGCCGTAATTTTTTTCCAAAAACGCGTCGTTTCTACCTTCAAATTCGAACATCCCTTTAAAGAGGAATAGCGCGACCCCTATTCCTAAAACAATAAAAAAGGAAAATTTCAGGGCTTTCAGTTTTTCCACTTTATCGATGGTCGAACTAAAAATTTCACGAAGCGCTAAAATGGCCAGGACAGGCACGCATAATTCGAGCACGACCTGTGCCGATGATACCGCACGGAACTTGTCATACAAGGGAAAATAGTCGATCATAAAATCGGTCAGGATGCTGAAATTCTTTCCCCAAGAGAGAAAAAGGGATAACAAGGTGCCCCCTAACAGCCACCATTTGGTCTTGCCCTTGACCAAAAACAGCCCCAGGATGAAAAGAAAAAAGATGACGGCACCAATGTATGCCGGACCAGAAGTGCCGGGCTGCCCGCCCCAATACAGGGGCAACGCACTTGAAAAATTCAAGGCTTGACTTTTCGAAACGCCTTGGTCGATCAAGAAATCATAGCTTTTGGAGTTTTCCCCCAAGTTGACCTGATCGTTTTCACCAAAGAGACGGGGCACGAAAAGGTTCAATGATTCCACAATACCATAACTCCACCGCGTTATATACTCCTTTTCCAATCCGCCGGTATTTTCCTTGTTCGAACCATCCGGATTTATGGTCAATGCAGATTTTCCCCGGGTGCTCCAGTCCGCATACTCCTTGGTGGCCATCAAACTGGTCGCGTTGGCAGCAACGCCCAAGGTTACGGCGACCAATAGCAGGCCCACGGCGGTGAAATATTCCTTGATCGTTTTTTTTCGAATGGCATCCACCAGGTAGACTATCCCCAAAACCAAGACCAGCAACATAAAGTAGTAGGTCATTTGATAATGGTTGGCCCTGATTTCCAAAGCCATAGCGATGGCGGTCAATAAAAATCCCCATATATACTTTTTTTGGAATACCAGTAAAATACCCCCCAAAACTAGGGGTAAATAAGCGAGCGCATGGGCTTTTGCATTATGTCCGACCCCAAGAATTATAATAAGATAGGATGAAAAGCCAAAGGCAAGCGCCCCAAGAACGGCCAATCGATAATCGACCTTCATGCAACATAGGAGTATATAAAATCCTATAAAATAAAGAAAGAGATAATCCGCAGGGCGGGGCAGGAACCGAATGAACAGGTCCAGTTTTTTGACATAGTCATGCGGATAGTAAGCACCCAATTGATAGGTGGGCATCCCCCCGAAAGCGGAATTCGTCCAATACGGCTCTTCGCCGGTCTTCTTCCGAAAGTCGGTCTGCTCTTTGGCCATTCCCGTAAACTGTACGATATCGGATTGTTCGATTACTTTTCCCTGTAAAACAGGGGAGAAATAGGCCAAAGCGGCAATGACAAAGAAAACGATTACGAAAAAGTGGATGAAAAAAGCCTTTAGTCCTTTTTGCATGAATGAAATTAGCGGGTTCTAAAAGGCAAAACTAATCAATTTCCTCAAAATCGATGTAGTCACCGACCGTATTGGAGGAATCGCTTTTACGGGATGTATTTTGGGAAGGTTTTTTCTCGATAATCACGTCGCCGACGCGTTCTTCATTACGGGGTTGTTGCTGGGTGAACTCCCCGAATTTTTCCTTGAAATGTTCCTCGGTCTTTTTGGCGGCGTATCCAAAAATCCTCGGAGCGAACATCTTGACCAGAATCTTCAATCCATAATAAATGAGCAGGATTACAAGAATTGTCTTTAAAAATGCCATAATAGTCCGTTATCGATATATCAAAAATACGATTTTAGCGTTGTATTGATAAGACCGAAACGCTAAAATAATGGTAAAACCGGATTCAATAGGCCCTTGCAGCCGCAGTTATCCGTAGTTCCGCCGGATGGTTTTACATCTTTTATAACCCTATTATCTGTTCAATACTTACCATGAAACACCTCCTATTTCTTTTCGCGCTTGCCCTACCTTTGGCCACCCTTGCCCAATATACCGATGTCATCAACTCGAACCGGCCCGGACTCTCGGTCAGCGCCTATGCCGTGGGCAAGAACGTCATTCAACTAGAAGCCGGCGTCTTCTACGAGCAGAGCGACCATGAACTTTTGAATACGGAAAGCAACATTTGGGGCACCGACCTATCCTTACGCTACGGACTGTTGTTCGAAGCGCTGGAACTGAACTACGAGGGCAGCTACCAAAACCAGAACATCACGTATCTGAATCTCAATGCCTCCGAAAATCTGACCGATTTTTCGAGAAATCGCGTCGGACTCAAATATTTGATCTACGACCGTTACAAATCCGAAGAACGCAATAAGCCGAATCTCTACAGCTGGCGGGCGAACAATGTGTTTCAGCTGAAAAATCTGATTCCTTCCGTATCCGTTTACGGCGGGGCCACCTTTAATTTAGGGGAGAATCCGTTTTACGTTGGCGATCCCGCCGTATCTTATCGCGGTATGGTGGCAACACAGAGCAAGCTTACGCCACGGTTCGTATTGATCACGAATATTGCCTATGACCGGATCAGCACCGATTTCCCCGAGCTGAGCTATCTCGTGTCGTTATCGCACGGTTTTCAGAATCCGAAATGGAGTGCCTTTGTAGAGCATCAGGGGATTCAGAGCGACCGGTACTCCGATGTCTTGTTGCGCGGGGGTATAGCGCATCTGTTGACCGAAGATCTACAGGTAGATTTCAATCTCGGCGCTAGTTTTAAGAATACACCTTCGCGAATCTTTGTCACGGCAGGCGCATCGTACCGGTTCGACCTGCATACCGACAAGGCCATTGCCATCGATGAACAGGATGCTGACGGTAACGGCGGCGCCATAGAGAAAAACGCCATGAAGAAAAAGAAACGAGGCGATAAACGAACCGGTTCCGGTGCGGAGGACATCGATTTGGGACCCTCGAAAAAGGAGCTTAAAAAACAGCGCAAGGCCGAACGGAAGAAAAAGAAAAATAAGCGGGACGATGATAATGGGGAAATCGAATTTTGAAAAGCGAACGAAGCGCCCTTAAGCGGATAGCATAGTTTTCATAAATACATCAAATCTCAAAACGATTTTCAGTATTGTAGGACAGGAGAGGTAAAACGTTTAAAACCACGGTACATATTCTGTTTTCCGTTCTTTGGATGTATTTCAGTCTTGTCTTTTTCTTGGCTGTTACATCCTGATCTGAACCCGTACGTTTTCCCTACTGTTTTGATTAAAATTTGTACTTTCCGCGTGCCGAGAACGAACTTGGTATTCCATAGATACCTGGGTCCGCTTTATTGAACTGTACCTCATGCTTCAACTCAAGGTTGATTTTCTCGTTGACATCATAGCCCATGCCACTTTGTAAAAAAAATCTTGGTGGCAATAGCGAACCGTCTCGCTTACTCTGTTCAAGTTCGGCCGCCATGCCCGCAAAGGAATACAGTTTTTTGGTCACATAATACTTTCCCCGCAACACGAATCGGGTAACGTTTGCCAGAATATACGTATCGTAGAACCCCTGTAATTCCGCTTCCAATTTTTCGTTGATCGGATACGCCACCGCAAACTCGGAATGGATTTCCCCATTGATAAACATAGGGTATGAAAAGCCTGAGGTCGATATCTTGTTAGGTGATTTTTCGGGTACATCGATGAAGGATATGGTATCTTGGCCGTATATTTGCGGCGCAAGCATGAAACCTATAAAAAGATAAAAAAAATGGTTCATAGGTAAAGTTTTGAAAAAAATCAACGATTCATATCAACGCAAACTAAAGATAGTTTACTTTTTATCATTTTTTACCGTTCGAGAAGAAGTTTAACCTTGATCTAATAGAGTGCCCAAGAATACCTAATATTGAACTGACAAAATTCGCAATATGATTTCCCTGAAGGAAGCGGTTACAAAATCCGATATCAAAGCGTTCGTAAAATTTCCCTTTGCGCTCTATAAAGGTTCGCCCTATTGGGTGCCACCCCTGATCGCCGATGAGATGGATACTTTTGACAAGGAGAAAAATCCCGCCTTCAAAACTGCCCGTATGTGGCTTTTTTTAGCGTATAAAAACGACAAAATTGTCGGGCGTGTGGCCGCGATCATCAATACCCTTGAAGTAGCGCAGCAAAACATAAAAAAAATGCGGTTCGGCTGGTGTGACTTTATAGACGATTACGACGTGTCAAAAGCTTTATTTGATAAGGTACTGGAACTTGCCAAAACGGAGCAGATGGACCATGTCGAGGGACCTATCGGCTTCTCGAACCTTGATAAGGTCGGGGTACTGACCGAAGGTTTTGAAAGCCTTGGGACCATGGTCACGTGGTATAACCACCCGTATTATCAGGCGCATTACGAGCGTCTGGGGCTAGAAGTGGAGAAGCAATATGTAGAAAATACGATGCCGACACAAAGTGCCGATCCCGCTTTTTTCGTACGTATCAATGAATTGGTCAAAAAACGATATGCCTTACGCGAGGTCAACGTGAAAAACAAGCAGGAACTATTGAAATATGTCGATCCCATGTTCGACCTACTAGACCTGACCTATGCCCAGCTGGCCTCTTATGCCCCCATATCGGATGAACAGCGCGAGTATATCAAAAATCGATTTCTAGGCTTTGTAGATCCTGAATTCATTAAGTTCGTCGTGGACAAAGAAGATAAGCTGGTGGCCTTTGCCGTAGTACTGCCCTCTTTTGCCGAGGCCCTTCAAAAAGCAAAAGGAAGCCTATTCCCATTTGGATGGTACCATTTGCTCAAAGCCCGGAAAAATTGTACCCGCGCCATTTTCTATCTTATCGGGGTACATCCCGATTATCAGAATAAAGGGGTAACCGCCATTATTTTTAACCAGTATTACAAGACGTTCAATAAAAGAGGGATAACTACGGGCATACGCACTCCCGAATTGAGCGATAATAAAGCGGCACGACAAATTTGGAAGCATGTGCAACCCACGGTGCACAAGCGGCGGTGTACCTATCGTATCAATATTGTCTAAAAAGCCTGAAGCATTCCCAAGATTCACTATTTCGATGAAAACCTCAAAATAAAATTCCCGCCAATCAAAACTTTTCGGTTTTGACATAACGGGAACTTTATGATTTTGGCAATTCCAGTAAATTACGAATTTAACTTTACTCCCCCATGGCAGCGGCAACGGCTGCGGACAATTTCTTGTACGTTCCGTTTTGCAAGCGGTCTCGGATCGCTGAAAATGCCACTAGGGTTTCTTCGATATCCTGTAACGTGTGGGTCGCCGTAGGAATCATTCTTAGTAAAATCAATCCTTTAGGTATTACCGGGTAAACCACTATGGAACAAAATATTCCATGATTCTCCCGTAAATCTTTTACTAAGGCCATAGCTTCGGGTATGCTTCCATTTAAGTATACCGGTGTTACACACGAATTGGTATCCCCGATATCAAAGCCCCGATCTTTTAGCCCGTTTTGAAGCGCATCGACGTTTTCCCAGAGTTTTGCTTTTAGCTCCGGTTGGGTACGTAACATATCCAAACGTTTCAAGGCCCCCTTGACGTAAATCATAGGCAAGGATTTGGCGAACATTTGCGAGCGCAAGTTGTACTTTAGATAATCAATGATTTCTTGATCTGCTGCCAAAAAAGCACCGATACTCGCCATGGACTTGGCGAAGGTGGCAAAATAAACATCGATGCCATCTTGAATACCCTGCTCCTCCCCTGCACCGGCACCTGTTTTTCCTAAGGTTCCAAAACCATGGGCATCGTCGACCAATAGCCGGAACGTAAATTTCTTTTTAAGCGCGATGATCTCCTTGAGTTTGCCCTGCTCGCCGCGCATTCCGAAAACACCCTCGGAGATGACCAAAATACCACCTCCGGTCTGTTCGGCCATTTTGGTGGCACGCTCCAAGTTCTTTTCAAGGCTATCCATGTCATTATGCACGAAGGTAAAGCGCTTGCCCATGTGTAAACGTACGCCGTCAATGATGCAGGCGTGGGAATCAACATCGTATACGATAATATCGTCTTTAGAAACCAAGGCATCAATGGCAGAAAGAATACCTTGATAGCCAAAATTCAACAGATAAGCGGCTTCCTTATTTACAAATTCGGCCAGCTCGTTCTGCAGTTGCTCGTGGAAATCGGTGTGCCCGCTCATCATCCGCGCTCCCATGGGGTAAGCGGAACCGTATTCGGCCGCTACCTCACCATCGATTTTCTTTATTTCGGGCAGGTTGGCCAAACCTAGATAATCATTGATACTCCAGGTAATCACCTCTTTGCCCTGGAACATCATTCTGTTGGAAATTGGGCCTTCGAGTTTCGGGAAAACAAAATAACCCTCGGCCTGGGATGCCCATTTACCCAACGGGCCTTTATTTTCCAATATTCTATCAAAAAGATCTTGCATTGATTTTCACTTAAGATTCATTTGCAAAAGTAAGGGTTTACGGGGAATATCTGCGTAAAATTTTATCCCCAAAAAAAGGCAATGGTGTTGATAACCATTGCCTTTTCAAAATCTGATTTTAAGGGAATTAGCCCTTAATATATTGTATTTCTTGCGTCTCCTCTACGTTTTCGGTATCCAAAAAGCCTTGGTCTTCCATCCATTGGTCGCTGTAGATTTTGCTCATATACCGAGAACCGTGGTCGGGAAAGATAACGACCACAT
>JBATUY010000103.1:0-3230 GCA_049671465.1 Pricia sp.
CCGGATATCGCCTATAGTGATGATCCGCCCACCTTTCCGGATAATCCTGAGGCCGCAAGGCCATCAGAACCCGTGATACCAAATGCCGATCAGTTGGATACTATGGTACATAAACCCTTTTATCCGACCGCGCAAGCACCGCATATCTATTTGGAAATGCCGGTGACCGCCCATGTCGATATCGAACTTTTCAATATTTTGGGGCAGAGCGTAGGTACTATCAAAAATGCGATAATGAGCGAAGGCCCCAATGAAATCAATATTCGGGAAAGTATGCGCGGACATTTGGCGGCCGGCAAGTATATCTATCGAATCAGGGTACAGGACCGCAAAATGAGTAAGTCTGTAATGATGTCATAGATTAATAACATTGTAAAGATCCAACCCGAATCAATGTAATGGGTAAGAGTGTGATGATGGCCTGACCCGTAAAAAATGGTATTTTTGTGGCCTAAATTTCATTTGATGGCCGAGAACCCTGATTACCCCCAACGCTATACAATTACCGCAGCCCTGCCCTACACCAATGGCCCGATTCATATTGGCCACTTAGCGGGCGTCTACGTACCCGCCGATATTTATGCCCGTTACCTGCGTTTGACGGGTAAGGACGTACTTTTCGTAGGCGGCAGCGACGAGCACGGGGTCGCCATTTCGATGAAGGCCAAAAAAGAAGGCGTTTCCCCCAAGGAAATCATCGACAAGTACCACGGCATCATCAAGAAGTCTTTTGTGGATTTCGGGATTACCTTCGACAACTATTCCCGTACCTCAGCGGAGATCCACCATAAAACGGCATCTGATTTTTTCAAAAAATTATATGAACAGGATAATTTTATAGAGGAAACCACGGCCCAACTTTACGATGAGGAAGCGCAACAGTTTTTGGCCGACCGCTTTGTCACCGGCACCTGCCCCAAATGCGGCCATGAGGAAGCCTATGGCGACCAATGTGAAAATTGCGGTTCTTCGTTAAACGCCACCGACCTTATCAATCCGAAATCGACGATTACCGGAAGCGTTCCGACCACCAAGGAGACCAAACATTGGTTCTTGCCCTTAGATCGGTATGAAGATTTTCTAACAAAATATATTCTCGAAGGCCATAAACATGACTGGAAACCCAACGTCTACGGGCAGTGCAAAAGCTGGATCGACGGTGGCCTGGAGCCCCGCGCCGTAACCCGCGACCTCGATTGGGGCATTCCCGTACCGGTCAAGAGCGGTGAGGGCAAAGTGCTGTATGTCTGGTTCGACGCTCCCATCGGCTATATATCCTCGACCAAAGAATGGGCAGAACGCGAAGGCAAGGACTGGGAGCCGTATTGGAAAGACGAGGGCACCAAACTCGTGCATTTCATTGGAAAGGATAACATTGTTTTCCACTGTATCATCTTCCCTGCCATCTTGAAGGCCCATGGTGATTTCGTTCTTGCGGACAATGTACCCGCTAACGAGTTCCTGAACCTAGAGGGCAACAAACTATCCACCTCAAAGAACTGGGCCGTTTGGCTGCACGAGTATCTCGAAGAATTCCCCGATATGCAAGATGTACTGCGCTACACCTTGACTGCCAACGCCCCCGAAACCAAGGACAACGATTTCACCTGGAAAGATTTTCAGGCCCGCAATAACAACGAATTGGTGGCTATTTTCGGAAACTTCATCAACCGCGTGGTCGTGCTGACCCATAAATATTACGGCGGCGTAGTGCCCGAAGCCTCCGATTTCACTTTGGTGGACAATGAAACCATAGCATCCCTGCGAAAATTCCCCGAATCCATATCCAGCTCCATCGATCGTTACCGCTTTCGGGAGGCCGGCCAAGAACTGATGAACCTGGCTCGTCTCGGCAATAAGTACCTCGCCGATGAAGAACCTTGGAAAGTCATCAAACAAGACGAAGATCGTGTTAAGACCATCATGTACGTAGCGCTGCAAATCGCAGCCGCACTCGCCGTATTGAGCGAGCCGTTTTTGCCGTTTACCTCCAAAAAGTTGAAGAAAATGCTCAACCTCGGCGCAATGCCCGCCGCCCGATTGCGCACGGACTTGGTCAAATTGGCATGGAGCGACATCCATAAAGAAAAACCGCTCTTAAAATCCGGTTACAAAATCGAAGCGGCCGAACTCCTCTTCCGAAAAGTAGAGGACGAGGAAATTCAAAAACAACTGGATAAATTGGAGGCCACCAAAAAAACCAACGAAAATGAAAATAAGCCCATGACCCCCCAGAAAGAAACCATCACTTTTGAAGATTTCACAAAACTCGACCTGCGGGTCGGCACCATCATCGAAGCCGAAAAAATGGCCAAGACCAAGAAATTGATGGTCTTAAAAGTCGATATCGGCCTTGACACCCGAACTATTGTATCGGGAATTGCAGAAAGTTTTTCCGCGGAGGAAATCGTCGGTAAAAAAGTTACGGTGCTTGTCAATCTGGCACCGCGTGCCTTGAGAGGTGTCGATAGTGAAGGCATGATTCTAATGACCGAAAATGCCGAGGGAAAATTGGTCTTTATAAATCCCGATGAAAATGGGGTTGTAAATGGTGAAGGAATACGTTAGAAAAAAACCGCTATGAACCTTATTCCCTACCTCACCAAAAACACCCAACTCCCGCAAAAAAGCATTCAAAACACGGTCGAGCTCCTGAATCAAGATTGTACCGTGCCCTTTATTTCCCGTTACCGAAAGGAAATGACCGGCAACCTCGATGAAACCCAAATCGGGGCCATCGTGAAATTCAAGGCCGAATTCGAGGCCTTGGAAAACCGGAAAGCTACCGTCTTGAAAGCTATCGAAGAACAAGATGCCCTGACGGACGAACTACGGCAAAAAATTGAAAGCTCGGGAGAGTTGACGACGCTCGAAGATTTGTATCTGCCCTTTAAAAAAAAACGCAAGACCAAAGCCGAGACCGCCCGAAAAAACGGATTGGAGCCGCTAGCCAAAATCATCATGGCCCAGAACCATGCCGATATCGAAAATGTGGCATCCCAACACCTGAACAAGCAGGTTCAGAACAAGGAAGAAGCCTTGGAAGGCGCGCGCCATATCATTTCGGAATGGTTGAACGAGCGTATTTCGATTCGAAATCAAATCAGGAACCAACTGGAACGTTCGGCGATGTTGACCACCAAGGTCGTATCCTCGAAAAAGGAGGACGAAAAAGCACAAAAATATCGCGACTATTTCGACTGGGCCGAGGCCTTGAAACGCTGCCCGTC
>JBATUY010000104.1:0-9769 GCA_049671465.1 Pricia sp.
GTGAGAAACCAAAATAATTTCATCATCGTACCCCAATCTTGAAAGACCCATCTCCAGTTCCTTCAGACCGTTTAAAATTCCAAAATCGGTATCATTTTGTAGATTAGGTTTCAATTCACTTTTTCCAAACCCTGATCGGTCATAAGTAATCAATGTTGTACCGGTAACTTTATGTGTTTTTTCCAAAATGTTGTCCCAGACAGAACCATCATTACCTGCACCCGCTTCGAAAAGAATTGGAGTTCCCTTTCCTTTCATTACTTTGAAATGTATTTTATAGCCCCCAACGTCCACTAGAGTATCTTGAGTTTGAGAATACATTGAGAATGGTAAAAAGAAAAACACTAATAATTTAAAATAGTAACGTCTCATTTGGACTGTAGCTTAGGGTTTTCTATAATTATGAACAACAATTGGATAATTTAGCTGATATTATCAAACTAATGAATTAAAGTTAATCATCCCATCGTTTATCTGAACTATTCTGCGGGATTCCACTACCCCGAATAGGTATTCTTGAGCCATCCTTAAATTGAACTTTAAAACGGTTTGTTAGAATAGATGCTTATTCGCCAAATGCTTCGCCAACATTTCCGAAGGCGTAATCATGAATTTGACTTTGATTGATAGAATTGTATTTCAGTGACCCTTCCGGATCCTCAAAGCAAATAACAGGTCTAAGTTCTTTTCCATCTAACTTTATTTCCCCTTGATCCTGCAACATGGCTAAATCGAACGCGAAATCCCCACAAATATCCTTTAGTTTAAATTTTTCAACTCCGTGTTTTTCAAGAGCGCTCTTTAAAATTAAAATCATTTGATACTGCCACTCAGCAGCTGCTAACTCGTAGGTTTCATCATTTATTATTTTCATTTCTATTATGGTTTATTAGAACTTTGTACACTTCTAATCACACCTTTATTATTTTCGTTTGGTTCCAATAAATCCCAAAGGTTACCATATAAATCTTCAAAGACAGCAACCATTCCATAGGGCGCTTTTTTGGGAGGACGCACGAAACTGATTTTCCGCTCGACCATTCTTTGGTAATCGTGCCAAAAATCATCCGTAAAAAGAAAAAGGAATACTCTTCCACCGGTTTGGTTACCAACACTTGCTAATTGTTTTTCGTCTGCAGCTTTAGCCAATAAAAGACAACACTCCTTTGCTCCGGATGGTGCAATTATGACCTATCTTTTCAGGTTGTCTATTATACTGTCCTCTAAAATAACAAAATCTAATTTTTTGGTATAAAACTCGATAGCTTCATCATAGTCTTTGACCACTAACGCAATATGAGCTATTCGTTGGTTCATTTAGTATCATTTATCTGAACTTTATAAATGTCTGATAAAATCCATTCTTTCACCCAGAACGCGAATAATCAATATCCCGGTATTAGTTCTTTTATAGAATACTACATGTGATTTATGACGATATCTAAGTAACAATGAATCATCATTGTGCAGGTACAGCCTTCCCTTTTCCGGTTTATCGGCCAAGTCTTCAAAAAATGAGATAAGACCATCACGATACTTTCGAGCCTGCTTAAATCCAAAATTCTCAATGGTATAATCTGCAATATCCACAATATCGGATTGTGCGCTCCTGCTAAGAATGTATCTAGACATTCTTTTTAGTATATCTCAATTCAGCTTCCTGCCAGATTTCTTCAACGCTTTTATCGCTTTCTCCACTTGATAGACCTTCTTCCAGCGCCATTTCAAGTTCAATTAAGTCCTTTTGGGTTGTCTGATGAGTCCTGACCAGATGCCTTATATACTCACTATCGTTGGTGAAGTCTCCTTTCTCAATCTGTCTCTTGATCCAGTCGTCCTGTTGCTCGGTAAAGGTAATTGATTTCCTAACTACTCCCATAATGCACCAATATTAATATTATTGATGTAAATTAATAATTATATATAAAATATACAAATATTGAAGTATCGTTTATTTGAACTTTAGCAATTGGTTTATCTTTTCAGGGTCATCAAAATTCCCCCAGAAGTATTCAATTTCGATTGAGTCGTCCAATATCCTATAGAACATGGTAGTATGCTTCGTGATAAATGCTTCCCTACTGATGTTGTCATATTGAGAAACCTTGAACATTTCCGGATTCTTGACTATCAATTCAATGGTATGCTCTACTTCATCAACAAAATTAGTGGCAATCTCAACGGTCCAAATATCCAACAGGTAATCCACTATGCCGTTGAAGGACGTATCGGCTTTTCTAGTCCATGCGACTTTCATGCACGCAGCTTTTTACGTACATCTTCCATAACATCCTTATGGTTTCGTATCCTTCCATTTTTGCTGTCCTCACGGCTGGCCCTCAAAGCTTCCCTAATTTCGAAAGCCTTGGCTTCCTCAGGAAAAAGGATATTGCTAAGTATTACCATTTCGTCAATGGTAAAATTCTTCTTTTTGACCTTGTTGTAGAATGTGGCACGAGAGACTCCAAGTTGTTCTATCAAATACTCTTTCTTGAATTTACTGTCATCGATATGGGCATCAATATTTTTAAGTAAATTCTGGTAACCATATACGATTTCTAACATTTTAGCATATATTTTTACATATTATTGGACTAATTTACTGAATAAATTGGAATTAACCCCGAATCGTGGTCGAAAATCAATCGTTTATTTGAACTTCGGGGATTGTGCCGTATATCCTTGCTGGCCTATTGGCACCACCATTTGACATAAGGCCACTTATAATTCAGCCGGTTTGTTTGATAATTTCGTTGTTGACGCCCACTAAATAATTTCTGGATACTTCAATAAATTTTTTCAGAAACTCAATTGAGCGGATTTTTACAGTTTTGCTTTTTGGCATATATTCAACCCCATCTGAATTCTTAATAAATGATTCCATATCAGATTTAATATCGATAATTCTCGAATTGTCATGTACGACTCTGTTCCTTATATATTGATATTTCTTAATATGATTCCAATGGTTATCAAGGCTACTTAAATCAACCGAACCTACCTTAGTTATATATACACGGCATTGACCAATATTGCTATCGCTCCTCAAATCATTTACATCTATTTTACTGCCTAAAAAAAGTTTCAAATTTTGGCAAACATGGTAATAATTGCTTTCGAACATAGAGTATATTGTTACCAATGTTGAACTATTTAAAAGTTCTCCAAATTTGGCATGGTCATAAAGATCGCTTTCAAATAAATCATACGCATCGTGTGGGTCATGAGTGCCCGCATGTTGTTCTTTCCATACTCTATAGCTTTCTTGAATTTCATCTTCTTTTTTCTTAATTCCATCAGCAGTCGAGTCTAAATATGAAATAATGGGATTATATTGGAGCGACAATAATCCTTCCGAATGTTGGAATAACCAGTGTTTATCCCAGAATTGTGACTCAAGGTTCGTACTCTTTTCCATGGTTTCCTTCACTCTTTTTGCTTTTGTTCTCTTAAACATTGGTCATTTTTGTTTAAACATTTTTATAGTAATGGTAGAATTGGACTTAATAAGCATGGTTGTTACTTAACCAAATAATTTATTTATTTCCTTGAAGACCTTTTCAAAAGTATCCAATGAAATTGGGTCGAAGCCAGAAGTTTTGGCTCCGATTTTTGCCAGCTCGTTGGCTGGCAGAATTATCAACATATCGACGAAGAGTAGGATTTATTCGATGTCGGTCGCTATGAGCCGAGCAGATTGGTGGCCCTAACATCGAGGCAACAAAATTTCTAGTGGTGTAACAGAAAATTCTGAAGGTTATATAAAGTGTTAGGATGATTTGCAGCGTATGGCTCGAGCTTGGATACGAATATCCACTAATCGTACAAGTCCCGCTTGAAGATTTGAAGTTCACCTCCACTGATAGATATCTGGTTCTCCATTGGACTTTTGTCCACCTGAATCGGATTGTGTCATCAGTGATGACACAATCCGATTTTCAGTGTTCTAGATTTCTTTTCGAGAGGCGTTCCCTAGCCTCGATCAAGGCATTGTGCAACTTCTCTTCCAGCTTACTTTTAGAGGGCAGTTCCGTCCAATACTCGGCGACCATGATACCGTCCTTTCCCATTTCCAACAGCTCAACTTGCTCGTTGCTCTTCTCCGCACATAGAATTAGACCGATCGGGTGCTCCTCGCCATCTTGTCTTTCGTAACGGTTCAGCCATTTGAGATAGAGCTCCATTTGGCCTTTGTGGCCTGCCTTGAATTCCTCAAGCTTTAGTTCTATCGCGACCAGGCGTTTCAGCTTTCTGTGGTAAAACAGAAGGTCCAAATGGAAATCCTTCCCGTCGATTATCATTCTTTTTTGTCGTTCGACGAATGCGAATCCCTTGCCTAGCTCTAGAATAAAAAGCTCCAGTTCCTTGATAATCGCCGATTCGAGGTCTTTCTCCTGATACCCGTCTTTGACGCCTAAAAAGTCCAAAATATAAGGATCCTTGAAGGAGGCGCTGACTTTATCGGACGAGAGCATAATCTGGCTCTTTGCGATTTCTTTCCGTTCGTATGCCTTCCGTTCTATTTGGAACTGTAGTTGCCTTTTGCTCCATCCTTCCTCCGCTGCCTTGGATGCATAGAAAAAGCGTTTGTTATCATCTTTAATGGGCAAAAGCACTATAAAATGGGTCCAGCTCAATTGTGTCACCAGCGGTGACACAATCTCAAAATTCGAGAACGTCCTGGCAAACTGCATCATGCGCCTTAGATTCCGGGCCTCAAAACTTTTCCCATAATGTTCGACCAGCAATCCCGAAAGTGTCTCCACCACCTCGGCGGCATATACTGCACGCTCTTCTTTAAGAATGTGGATGTTTATCTTCGAACCTATTTGCCAATAGACCAATGTTAGGGTGCCGTTAATCTGGGCCGTTACTTTTTTCTTGCCTTGCTCGATGATCTCGGCAAGGTCACGGAACAATATTTCGGAGACATCTTTCTTCATAAAATTACTAGCACGGTTGTGCTACATTTAAAATTCTAGTTGGCTTTAATATGTTGGTCACAATAAGAATCGTCCAGCTGTTGATTCTTATCCCAGAATATTGTCCCGCACTCTTTACAGTTCCTTCTCCCTTCTATGGCCAAATATTTGTAAAGGGTCGGTTTTGATTTGATTCCAACCAATTTCATGATATCGGTAATTGGCAAGTTGTTCTGTTTGTAGTAAGAAGCCGCTAGAACCGCTTTATGTTTGGCCTCTTTACCCAGACCTTTCTTACGGCCTAACTGTATGCCTCTTCTTCTTGCGCTTTTAAGCCCGGCGGTGGTACGTTCGATTATAATGTCCCGTTCCAATTGAGCCACGGCACCGAACAGGGTGATAACGAATTTACCGTGAGCGGAGGTCGTATCCACAAATGGGTCGTTGATGCTCCTGAACTTGACCCCGAGCTTCTCGAACTGTTCGACCAGCTTCAAAAGATGCGAAATACTTCTGGCTATCCTATCGAGTTTCCAGACGATTACCGTATCCCCTTCCCTTAGCCTTGAGATCATCAGGTCCAGGTCATGGCGCTCGGCCTTGGCCCCGGAAGAAACGTCCCGATAGATATTCTTTTCGTCGACCCCTTCCTTCAAGAGTGCGTCGACCTGTAAACTGGGGTTTTGGGTCTTAGTGCTTACCCTGACATAACCGAATCTCATATCTGGTATAATAATACCCTCAAAAATAAACTAAGGGATTATACCGGAAAAATGAACTTGTTAGCACTTATTAACCGTGGCCGGGAGGTAGTTCAATAATAGGGCCGTTTTATTGAACTCGAAGTGTCCTGTAAATGGGTAATTAACGAGAATACTAAAAAGGACCAGAAATGGGACGCTCCCGTCCAATATTCTCCGCTATATGAAAACCGTCCCTCAAAATGGCCGTTTTAAGGGACTGCGAAATATCGATAATATTAGTATTGGTTTAGAAATGTTTACGCAACCATTTCAATAATATTTCATCTACTAAGAAACAGGTTTCTTTTGAAGAATAAAAGATAACATATATTTTACAGGATTTAACCATTACATAATGTAAGAATTGTACTATATTTAATATTTTAGTGATATGAAAACATTGTTTTTAATAATACCCATAATAGTGTTAATATCCTGTTCCAATGATGATGGCCCACAAGAGGATATACAGGAGGAACCGGAACAGCTTGAGATTTCTTCGGATAATCTTGTCGGGAGCTGGATGACCGTTCAAGTGGGCAGCGATGATGGTACTGCTACATTTACCTACCGTAATTTGGAGGAAAATGAGAGGAGCCTGATCATCTTTATGGAGAACTTGGTAGTCACGAATTCACGCATTGATTGTGACGGCACTTACGAACTCGATGAAGAAGCTCGTTCGATAACCTACGATTACGATTGCATTGAGCCGGTCAATCCCACATCAGTAATTTCAAGCTTGACCGAACAAGAACTTATTTTGAGCAGGGGAGATCCGGCGGGAGAAGCTTCGATATTAATTCTCGAAAGGCAATAATTCGAAATGAAAAAATTGATGTTTTACCAATTATTGTCTGCTTGCTATTATTAGCCTGTTCCTTTAACAATGGCCAGCAACAGGATATGCAAGAAGATGTACGGGAGGAACAGCTCGAAATGAATGCTGAAAATCTTGAGGGAATGTGGTTAGTGGTTGAGACAGCACCTGACAACGGAACCGGTTCGGGCGATTTCGAACCCTTGCAGAATTTAAGAGGAAAACTTGTGGGTTCAATACTGATGGCAGTTTCATGCTGACGTTTAATCAATGGTGTTGCCAAGGTAACTATGATACCGCTTCAAATTACAGCGATATGTTGATAAGCTATGGATGCTCCTCTACAAAACGAGGAAGTCATTGGCGTATTTGTGCAATCATTTACTTGGAAAGAATTGATAATGCTATTTGCGAACGCGGACGAAAGTGCAAAACTTAAACTGAGAAAAATTAAATGAATTTTCAACCACAATTAAACCATCCCTTATGAGAAAAGCTTTACTACTAATTACCTCCGTAATCTTTATAATCTTCAGCAATCACCAAGCCGCTGCGCAGGCCTGCGGAACTCCAACGCCGGGCAAAATGCAGACCTATTCTAAATCAAGTTCAGCTAGAAACATTAGCGGTCAAGCCTGTGTGGACGTCCAGTTCCATATCCTTCGGAATACCACTGGCAATCAGGCGGTAACGGCGGCGGCAATCAACGATGCTATCAATCGTTTGAACACGGCGTTCAATCAACACAATATCGAGTTCAACAATCTGGGTATAAACTTCATTACCAACAATACTTACTACGATTTGAACGAAGTAGGTGGAGACCAGTCTGTTGGTGAATTCAATGCGCTAGTCCAAATAGACCGGGAGCCTAACGCCTTGAATATTTATTATGTAAATATTTATGAGGGAGGAATAGGAGGCAGGGCGGATGGTATTCCGAGTAATGCTAGTGTAATCGCTGCGAACTCGGATTTTTCAAGTACAGTTGTACATGAAGTAGGCCACAACTTCGGTTTGGTACATACCCACTAAACAGCTTTTGGAACCGAAAATATTGAGCGTACCGGTTCGAATGCGAATTGTACTACGGCCGGCGACAGGTTTTGTGACACCCCGGCCGATCCTAATTTGCTTGATGATAGTACGGATCCCGCAGTTAGAAAAGTCGATAATAGCATTGACTGTAATTATGACTACAATGAATTCCGCAATGGTTTGCCGTACAATCCTGACACCCGGAACTTTATGTCGTATTCTTTCAGGGCCTGTCGCGACGATTTTTCGACGGGTCAGGTCAGCTATATGAGGGCCAGTCTAGCTCAGAATATAGATTTAACGGACATATCCGATTTCGAGGTAGATATGACTATCACAAATGTATTGACGGGACCGACGATGCACGTTTCAGCAACGGCCACAGGAGGACATCCCCCTTACGAATGGTACATCAACGGTACGCTGCAGGCGACTACCACCGCACCTGATGTTCTGATACGTTATAGATGTACCGATGTCGGGCTTTCCGACCTTGAGGTACGGTGCCCCACCACAAACTGTGGCCCAACCTCCGACCTAAACTTTTTCTATAACGACTGTAGTTCTTCGCGCCAGATGGCGGTATATCCCAATCCTTCAAGCTCAGATTTATATATCGCCAAAGCAAGCCTAGATGAGGAAGGTTCACCCTCCGACCAATCCATTTCCGGCACTTCCGACATGGCCTTGGATATCGAAATTTTCGACTTCAGCGGTAAAACGGTACGCCGCCAAAACTTTAAGAAGGCTGGCTCCATTCCCCGGCTGAATGTTTCGGGCCTAAAGAAGGCAACGTACTTTTTAAGGATAACCGGTAAAGAGGTCGATGAAGTACATCAAATTATTGTTGAATAGCCAATATTAAGGCCGGGAAACGATACAAAGAACAGGGACTATGTTTCTCTTCTTCTTCTGTGAAAAATTGTTTTGCGATAGCACAGCTTTATCGAATTTTGTTGTAGTCCCGTACAACGAACCATTTTCGGCACTGAACTTTATGTGCTCAAAGTTCAAATTATCCCGTATCTGCAATTCAAGCTTGGTGTACTTAATCTCACCTTAATTTAAACTTCGTAACTGCAATCTTCACTTTGGTCCATGGCGATGCATGTAACCATCGCGCCCTACCCCATCGTATCCAAAATAGCAACGATATCGGCTTCGGTAGTATCGGGATTGATAAAGCAAAACCGTGCCATAGTCTCATAAGTGTCACCCTGTTTCCATTTGGTCGGGGTAACCAGTGCAAAACCTTCGCGTTGGTTTTTATAGGTCCAGTCGCGATAGTCGTCGGGCGACCAGCCTTTGCGCCTGAACAGTACGCACGAAAGACTGGGTTCGCGCGCCAATTCTACTAGGGGGTTCTCCTTAATGAGCTTTCCGGCCAAATTGGCCAACGAGATGCCTTTCTCCACGGCCCATTTATATTTTTCGGTGCCATGCATGGCCAGGGAAAACCACAACGGCATACCGCGTACCCTACGGGTCAATTGTATCTGATAATCTGACGGATTGAACCCATGCGCACCTTCATCTTTAAAAATGTCGAGATACGAACCTTCTTGTGCGTGGGCCTCCGCGGCCACTTCAGGATTTTTGTAGAGCACCGCACCACAATCGTAGGGCGAGAACAGCCATTTGTGGGGGTCGATGGTAATGCTATCGGCACGTTCGATGCCGTTGAACAAATGTCGTACGGAATCAGCGGCCAAAGCACCACCGCCGTAGGCGGCATCTACGTGGTACCAAAGTTTTTCGGTCTCGCAGATTTCGGCGATTCCGGAGAGGTCGTCGATGATTCCTGCATTGGTGGTACCGCCCGTGGCGACCACGGCAAAAAGTCGGGCTCTTTGGTGGGCATCTAAAGTTTTTATTTTCTTTTGAAGTGCTTCTCCCGACATGGCTTCCCCGCTCTCGACCAAAAGCAAATCGACATCGATGACCTTGGCCATGGCCTTTACCGATGAATGGGCACCCGCAGAGGTAATGATGAGTCCTTTTTTATTATGGTTTTCGGGATTTTTGCGCCAGTACTCGCGCGCAGCCACCAAAGCGGAAAGGTTCGCCGCAGTACCACCGCTGGTAAAGACCCCGAATGCTGGATCGGGCAGTCCTGTTAACGATACCAGCCACTTCATGGCCTCGTTTTCACAAAATATGCCACCGGCACCTTCCATCCAATAGGCCCCGTGAATACTTGATGCCGCCGTGACGAGATCGAACATGACCGCTGCACGGGTCGGGGC
>JBATUY010000105.1:0-9377 GCA_049671465.1 Pricia sp.
CAACAGGATGTTCTCATCGACGGTATGCAGACCCTGCCAATCCGTTTTTGGATCGCTACCGTCGACCGGATTTGTATAGTCGTAAATCGTATCCCGTTTCGGGATGAAATTACCGTGAAAATAGGCGATATTCCCTCCGGCATCGGCATATACTGTATTATTACTGGAATTGGTTCGTATGTCCATCATTTTACGGAAGCCTTCGTAACCCTCCTGTTTGGTGCGGATGAAGGACTGCTCCAGCGCCTTGGGCGGTTCCCACATCATTGCTGTTGCCGTCCATTGGCCGTCTTCGAGATGGGTAATCGGGCCATGATGGGTGTGGTAGGCCGGGAAGATTTTTTCTTTGGTTTCATCCCCATCCTTATACTTTAAAATGATTTCGGAAGTTTTGACCGGTCGTAACTCCTCGCCATATTGGTACATCAGTTTGCCATCGAGGTTTATAAGCGTCTCCTTAAATTCATCGATGATATCGGTATAGGTGCTGGTGTGCATCCATCCCGTTTTTTCATTGAAGCCCTGATAGACAAAAAACTGCCCCCAAGTCACCGCGCCGTACGCATTCAGACCTTCCTCCGAAACAGCATGTACTTCCCCTCGGAAATAAAATGAGGTATGCGGATTGATGAGCAGCATGGCGTTACCGGACCGGGTCAGTTTTCCGGAAATCGCAATCCCGTTGGAACCTTGGGGTTCCAATTCGTCTTTCGTTTTTATTGCTTTGACTTTTTCTCTTTTGACTTTTTTTGCCTTGATACTGCTATCATCCACCTTGTTTGCACCGGTTTCCTCAGATCTATTTTTCCCGTCAGTACCCTCGGTCCCATCCATCTTCTGCGGCTGAATTGTCTTGTTCTCGGGAGTTTTCATCCCACTTTCATAAAATGCCTTTATTTCATCCGTAGAAATCCGTTCGATATCGCCGCCGATCGAGCCTTCGCTGAAATACATCGGCATCCAAGGTTCGAAATGCGTCAGTAGTTTGGGTTTTACCTCGGGATGGGTATGCAGGTAATAGTTGACCCCATCGGCAAAGGCATTACAAAGTTTTTTCAACCAATCGGGACTGTTCGTATAATTGGCCTTCGCCTCATCCAAAGTCATAAAAAGCTTGGCCCTGAGATCACTGTAAATCGCCGCTTCGCCCTCGACCTCGGCCAATCGGCCCGTTGCCCAAATATAGTTTTGTTCCACACGGTTAAAGTCATCTTCACACTGGGCGTAGAGCAGTCCGAATACGGCATCGGCATCCGTTTTTCCGTAAATATGAGGAATACCAAAATCATCGCGGATAATCTCGACGTTTTCCGCCTGTGCCTGCCATCGAGCGACCACAGCGCTAGATTGGGCAATACCATTTAGGGATAATAGAAACGCAACAATAGAAAAAAAGGATGGCTTATAGAACATAGCTTACGGTCGTGATGTGGAATTTTATTTTCGTGAAAGTAACAACTTTCGATAAGATTTCCATCGCTCTACTCATATATCGTATTGAGTATCCTCGTATTTCAAGTACCTTGCAGCTTCCACTAAAACGCTACTATGCCCGAACAAAAAGTTAGTATCCTCACCGCTTTCAAAACCATCATTTGGCCAAGGCGAAAATTGGTTTTTATGGGTCTGGCCTTAATCGTTGTAAGTAAGGCCGCAAGCTTTGTGGCACCGCTGTCTCTGAAATATCTTATGGACGATATCATTCCCAATAAAGATATAGATTTTCTGAAATTACTGGTCGGGGCCGTTGCCCTGGCCATTCTCGTCCAGGCGGTCACCTCATTTTTACTGACCAAAATCTTGAGTGTGCAGGCCCAGTTTCTAATCTCGGAATTACGGGCGCAAGTTCAGAAGAAAGTCCTGTCTTTACCAATTCGGTTTTTCGATAATGCGAAGTCCGGCGCCTTGGTATCGCGTATCATGACCGATGTCGAGGGGGTGCGAAACCTCATCGGTACGGGCCTGGTACAATTGGTAGGGGGAACGATTACCGCCGTGGTCTCGCTCATTTTATTATTACGCATAAGCTGGACGATGACCTTGTTCACACTGGTTCCTTTGGCGATTTTTGCCCTCGTTGCCTTAAAGGCATTTAAGATCATCCGCCCCATTTTCAGGAATCGTGGAAAAATAAACGCCGAGGTGACCGGAAGATTAACGGAAACCTTGGGCGGCGTTCGGGTCATCAAAGGTTTTAACGCCGAAGCTCAGGAAAATAAAATTTTTGAGGAAGGTGTGGACAGGCTGTACCAAAACGTCAAAAAAAGCCTCACCGCAACCGCTTTTATGACCAGTTCATCAACATTTTTATTAGGTATCGCCACTACGGGCATTATGGGTATCGGGGGCTATAAAATCATGATGGACGAGCTTACCATAGGTGAATTCTTGACCTTTACCTTTTTATTGGGGTTGATGATCGCCCCTATCGTTCAAATGAGCAACATTGGCAGCCAATTAACGGAAGCCCTGGCGGGACTCGACCGTACAGAGGAGCTTATGAATATGACCCCAGAATCGGACGAAGAGAATCGCACTATTATTCTTGATAATGCAAAAGGAGATATTGTCTTTGAAGATGTTTCCTTCGCCTATGAGGAGGATAAGGAGGTTTTACACAACATCAGTTTTGAAGTACAATCGGGCAACGTAGTGGCTCTGGTGGGAAGCTCCGGCTCGGGAAAATCGACCATTGCCGGACTGGCGGCCACATTTTTGAATCCGCAATCGGGTACCATCACTATAGATGGCAAAGACGTCTCCAAAGTAAATCTCAATAGCTACCGAAAAAACTTGGGCGTGGTCTTACAGGATGAATTTTTGTTCGAGGGCAGTATTCGGGAAAATATACTTTTTCCTAGGCCCAATGCAACCGAGGAGGAATTGCAAGAAGCGGTAAAAGCGGCCTATGTCAACGAATTTACCGACCGCTTTGAGGACGGTCTCAGTACGCTTATCGGCGAGAGAGGGGTCAAGCTCTCGGGTGGACAACGGCAACGTATTGCCATAGCTCGGGCTGTATTGGCAAATCCGAAAATCTTGATTTTGGATGAAGCAACTTCCAATCTGGATACGGAAAGCGAAGCCCTTATTCAAAAAAGTTTGGCCACCCTTACCGAAGGCCGCACTACTTTCGTTATCGCCCACAGATTGAGTACCATTCGAAAGGCCAATCAAATTCTGGTCATCGAAGATGGCCGTATCGCGGAGCGCGGCACCCATGACGAACTCATTGCTTCTGAAGGACGGTACTACAACTTGTTTACCTATCAAGCTAGGATTTGAAGTCATACCAAAAAAAAAGGAATCGTGTCTCCACGATTCCTTTCCTAATTATGTCGGAATTACTTCCGAACCTAATTATGTTTCTTATTGCTCAACAGCGTTTCCTTCTTCGTCAACGATAAGGGCACCTGAAGTTCCGTCTTCCAAAGATACTTCTACTTTGTAATGACCAGCTTCATTTTTGGCAGCACCGTTCATAGTTGCTCCGGGGTAGTTAGTTTCAATCATTGAAGTAACAGCTTTTGGTAATTCTTCAATAGCGATTTCTGAAAAATCGTCTTGCGCCATAGCTTCTTCACCTTCGGCAGCAGCTTCTTGTCCTTCAGCGGCAGCATCAGTCGCTTCGTCCTGAACTTCTGTAGCAGTTTCTTGTACTTCTTCAGTAGCTTCAGCTTCTTGGGCAAATGCAGTTAAACTTCCTAATGCGAATACGGCTGTAATAAATAACTTTTTCATTTGTTCTGATTTTAATGTTAATGATTAATTATATTCTGATTAATACATTGAAAATATGATACCAAAGTGGTATTAAATTTTAAAGTACTGATAATCAGTATTTTAAACATTTTTTAAATGTAGACAACTGTGTAATTCTGTGAAAAACAACATGAGATCGGGTAATTAGTTCACAGCCTTATGCTTTTCTGTAAAAAAAAAAAGGAACCGTGGTATCACGGTTCCTTTCTTAAAATTGAATTGGGAAACATATCCCAAGACGATTTACTTCCTACTGTTCAACGGCGTTTCCTTCTTCGTCAAGGATAAGGGCACCTGAAGTACCATCCTCTAGGGAAACCTCCATTTTATAATGACCAGCCTCGTTCTTGGCGGCACTGTTTACAGTGGCACCAGGATAGTTGGTTTCAATCATTGTAGTCACTGCTTCAGGAACTTCTTCCATGGCGATTTCAGAAAAATCGTCTTGTGCTACTGCTTCAGTTTCTGTAGCAGCTTCTTGTCCTTCTTCAACGGCCTCAGCTTCCTGAGCGAATGCGGTTAAACTTCCTAATGCGAATACGGCTGTAATAAATACTTTTTTCATAATGTTCTAAATTTTAATTTGTAAATTAAATTCGAATTGGTAAATGAAAATATGATACCGCAAATTGGAATTCAGTACAATACATTGACTTTTAGAAACTTATAAAATATACAACTAATTAATGTTGTGTAATTCTGTGAAAGCTAAACGGGATCGGGTAAAATTTTCACGGTATTTAGCTCTCGGGGGCCAATTCTACTTCCAGACCATCCAAGTTTTCGGTCATATGGATTTGACAGCCGAGGCGACTGTTATCCTCCACGTGAAAAGCTTCGGCCAACATCGCTTCCTCATCATCAGACTTTTCGGGCAGTACATGATCGGACTTCACGTAGCACTGGCAGGAAGCGCACATGGCCATTCCACCGCATATTCCGATAGTACCTTCGGGCGCGAGTTCGTAAGAACGCACGACTTCCATAAGGTTCATGTTCATGTCGGTCGGTGCCTCTATTTCGTGTATAAAGCCTTCGCGGTCGGTTATTTTAATCTTAATGTCGCTCATGTACTACGGAAGTTGGTTTAAAAATCGTCGGCCCAATTTGTAATCAGGGATTATCGCCACAAGTCGTCCTATGTATAAACACTATATTTTTATATCCTATTCTTCTTAATCAATCTATCGCTTTGACCACAGCCTTTGGCGCTTCCTTCTTACTGCCATCAAAGCCGGTCACCCCGCCTACCGTGGTATATTTCATAACGTATCTTTTATCGGGATGAATGCGTTGATAGGCACTCTGGCACATCAGCGTCGCTTCATGGAAACCACAAAGAATCAATTTCAGTTTACCGGGATAAGTGTTCACGTCGCCAATGGCATATATTCCCGGAACGTTCGTTTGATAATCAAAGGTATCTACCTTGATGGCGTTCTTTTCGATATTGAGCCCCCAATCGGCAATCGGGCCCAATTTGGGAGACAATCCGAATAATGGGATAAAATGGTCTACCGGTATCCGTATATCTTCGATTGCGGTGGTTTTCTTTCGGACGGTTACCGCCTTCAAATTTTCTTCACCTTCCAGCGCTGTGACCTCGGCAGGGGTAATTAATCGTATCTTACCCTGATTTTTGAGGGACTGTACCTTCTCCACCGAATCCAAGGCACCTCGAAATTCCTTTCGGCGATGAACAAGGGTTACTTCGGATGCAACATCCGCTAAGAAAATACTCCAATCCAAAGCGGAATCGCCTCCGCCGGCAATCACTACCTTTTTATCACGATAAATCTCGGGATCCTTAATCATGTAGGCTACGCCCTTATCCTCGTACTTCTTCAAGTTCTCTAACAACGGCTTTCTGGGTTCGAAACTCCCCAATCCCCCTGCGATGGCCACAATCGGGGCTTGATGTTTCGTTCCCTTGTTCGTAGTTACTATAAAGGAACCATCTTCTTGCTTTTCGATAGTCTGTGCCCTTTCGCCTAGCGTAAAACCGGGCTCGAAAGATTTGATCTGCTCCATAAGATTATCGACCAAATCGCCAGCAAGCACTTCTGGGAATCCGGGAATATCGTAAATGGGTTTTTTGGGATAGATTTCCGAGCACTGTCCGCCCGCTTGCGGAAGTGCGTCGATCAAATGGCATTTTAACTGTAAGAGGCCGGCTTCAAAAACGGCAAAAAGCCCGGTCGGGCCCGCACCGATAATCAATATATCAGTAGTAATCATTCAAAATCATCTTTAAAAATCGAGGGCTCGTCATGGTCTCATCTCAATAGGATGCTCTTAACACGGGTTGTCGGTCTAACAATTTCACGGTTGGTCTATGCTACAGGCTGCCCCACGTTGACTACCGCTTCGATTTGCGGCGCGTATTTCTTTATGGTCATCTCCACACCACTCTTCAAGGTCATCTGATTGACCGAACAACCGATGCAATTTCCCTCTAATCTCACATTTACGGTTTTACCGTTATCTATGGATATTAAAGAAATGTCGCCTCCGTCACTTTGCAAAAACGGGCGGATTTCATCCAAAGCCTTCTCTACGTTCTTTGTCAGTTCTTCCGAAGTCATGATTTCTTTCCTTTAACGGCGGCACAGCCCGCCATTGTTGTTATTTTTATCGCTTCCGTCGGGGGAAGACTCTTGTTTCGACGTACCAGTTCTTGCACCGTATTTCTGGTCACTTCTTCAAAGGCCTGCTCCACGGGCGTTCCTGTTTGAAGGGCCGCAGGTCTTCCAACATCACCGGCCTCCCGAATACTTTGAACCAAGGGAATTCCTCCTAGAAAAGGCACGCCTAGGTCTTCGGCCAAATATTTGGCGCCTTCCCTTCCAAAGATATAATATTTGTTTTCAGGAAGCTCCTCAGGAGTAAAATACGCCATATTCTCGACAATACCCAACACCGGCACGTTGATGGAATCTTGTTGGAACATCGCCACCCCTTTACGGGCATCGGCCAGTGCGACCTCTTGGGGGGTACTGACCACCACCGCTCCGGTCACCGGCATCGCCTGCATGATACTCAAGTGGATGTCGCCCGTACCTGGAGGAAGGTCCAACAGCATAAAATCAAGCTCGCCCCAATGCGCATCGAAAATCATTTGGTTCAGTGCCTTCGAGGCCATGGGACCACGCCAAATGACCGCTTGGTCGCGCTGGGTAAAAAATCCGATGGATAATAATTTGACCCCATAGCTTTCAACGGGTTTCATTTTCGATTTTCCGTTCACATTGACCGCCAAGGGTTTCTCTTGGGTCACGTCGAACATGGTCGGCATTGATGGGCCGTAGATATCGGCATCAAGAACGCCGACCTTAAAGCCCATTTTCGCCAATGTCACCGCCAAATTGGCGGTAACGGTAGATTTTCCGACACCGCCCTTACCGGACGCCACGGCGATAATATTCTGGATACCCGGAATCGGTTTACCTTTGATTTCGTTCGTCTTCGGTTTCGCCGCAGGGGCATCAACCTTAATATTGATCTTGATCTTCGCCTTCTCGTATACTTCCTTATGGATAATCTTTAAGATCTCGACCTCGGTCTTTTTACGCGCCTGTAGACTGGGGTTGCCAATCGTGATATCGACCTCGACCTCATCCCCAAAAATCTGTATGTTCTTGACCGCCCCGCTTTCGACCATGTTCTGGCCCTCGCCGGGTACGGTGATATTTTCCAAAGCCTTTAAAACTGCCTGTTTTTCAATCTTCATAGATGCTATCCGAATTGATTTTTATGTAAAATCTTTCTAAATAGCAAAGATAGGGTATAGGGGTGAGATGGTAAAAGGATGGGGGCGAAATGTGGCTACACCTTCCTTCCATCCAACAAGTTAATAGTGCGCTTACCATAGCTCGCGTTTTTCTCGGAATGCGTCGCCTGTATGATCGTGACCCCGTCATTGTTCAATTCTTTGAACAAATCCATGATTTCGGTACTTTGCTTGGAGTTCAGGTTGCCCGTCGGCTCATCGGCCAATATCAATTTGGGTTTGGAAATCAGGGCACGTGCGACCCCGACCAATTGCTGCTGCCCGCCACTGAGCTGGGTCGGAAAAAGGTCCTTTTTACCTACGATGCCAAAGCGATCGAGCATATCGGCGACCATGGCCTTACGCTCGGAGCCTTTTAGTTTTTTGTAGAGTAACGGCATTTCGAGATTTTCATAGACCGTCAATTCATCGATGAGATGATAGGCCTGGAACACGAAACCGATGTATTGTTTGTAAAGATTGGCGCGGTGTTTTTCTTTCAATTGATGTACCGGTTCGTCTAAAAACTCGTATTCGCCCTCGTCGAAATTATCGAGCATGCCGATGACGTTGAGCAAGGTGGACTTCCCCGAGCCCGACGGGCCCATGACAGAGATAAATTCCCCCTCCTCGACTTGCAGGTTGATGTCTTTTAATAGGAAGACCCTCTGGCCGCCCTGTTGTACCCATTTGAAAATTCCGTTTAATTGTAGTAGCATAAATCATTATGGTTTTATCATCCCCGCTAAGGCGGATATGAATTAAAATTTGTCCTTGCAATTTTATTTCAGTGTTTCAGAAGTTCGTGCTGAATCAGGAATTACTCTGTGCGTAAACTTTTTACTGGATTCTGCATGGCCGCCCTTACCGTTCTAATGCCCACGGTCAACACCGCTATGACCATCGCCATTAGGCCCGCCGTGACAAAAAACCATGGCCCCAAATTGATTTTGTAGGTGTAATTTTCAAGCCATTGCTTCAGAAAATACCACGCGACGGGCGAGGCGATCAAAAATGAAATGAGTACCAATTTCAGAAAATCCTTTGTCAATAATACGGTAATCGAACCTACGCTTGCCCCTAATACCTTGCGCACCCCAATTTCTTTGGTACGCTGCGAGACAATCAATAATGACATGGCGAACAGGCCGATGCAACTTAGGCCGATGGCGATAATCGAACCAGTGGTAATCATGGTCGCCATCATTTTTTCCCGTTGGAAGGTGTTGTCGATGTTTTCGTCCAAAAACGATCCGAGAAATTCGGCGTTGGGTTCTATCTTTTTCCAAGCGGTTTCGACGGCGCCAAAAGAATTTGCCATGTTGGCCGGTGCTACTTTTACAAAGGCGTAAGACAGTCCGGAATCCCTATTCAAGAAAATCGTAAGAGGCTCGATGGCTTTTGAGACATCCTGAAAGTTATAATCCCTGACCACTCCGATCACCGGATACCGTAGGCTATCCCTCATGGGAAAGAAAGCGGTCAAAGGATCTGCTTCGCCGAATTGCTCGGCCATGCTTTCATTTATGATTACAGATTGGGTATCGCCGGCATAATTCTTATCAAAACTTCTTCCCTGTACGAGCTCAAGACCTAAGGTCTCTAGGTATCTATAGTCAACGACCAAGGCGTTCGTGCGGATTCCCCTACCCTTGTACTCAACGCCCCAGACACTGGTCGACTGGCTTCCATCTTTGCCCCGACCAAGATTATTGTCGGATGCGCTTACGCTCAAGATATCCGGGTTGCCCGCGAGTTCATCACGCAATAGCTGAACGGCTTCGTGGCTGTTCTTTTTCCCATCCAAAGGAAAAGAAAGCACCTGTTCCTTATTGAACCCCAAATC
>JBATUY010000106.1:0-3667 GCA_049671465.1 Pricia sp.
ATACCCACCGCTTTCCAGATAGTGTCATCCATCATGATTTGCCAAATCAACAGAAGACTTGACAAAAAGGCAAGAATCGAAACTATCATGCCCGCTATGGAAAAAACCTTGAGCTTATTGCTGTGAAAGATGGTGGAACAACATAGACCGATAACGCTATAAGCCCCTATGGCCAAAGAGGTTAGTAAGAATCGTCTTTCCAATTCGCCGTTTTTACCGATTAGAAAAACAATGATTCCAATGAGAGCACTCAAAGCAAGTGTCAGAACTGATATCCTAATAAAATTTTTTTTATAATTGAATTTTTTCATGACAGTTTACTTTTTATGGCAAGGGATTAAAATCAAGCCAAATGGTTAAAATTTATCTTAAATCCGCTCATTTCCGCACCGAGAAATGAATATGGGTCTGATGCCCGCCGACCTTATAATCGTAATTCCATGAGTCGTTTTCAATGGTATATTTATGCTTCATTGCTGGTCCAAAATTTTCCCTTACAAAGGCATATTCGTCAATAGCATTCTATAATTGGATAATCTGATAGGTAATACCGGAAAGTATCATTTTTTCATCGTTTATCCTGCTTATATCCGCAGCGCCCCCATGATAGTGATTACTGTAGGCACCATGCTTTCCATTTGTAGTGGCCATTACATAAATGCTTTTTATCTTGTCGGTATCCAATAGATTACTGTTTGCCAATTCAATGGCGTGCTTGATTCCTTCGATAAGTACAGGAGACACTCTTTGATTGGCATGCTGTTGATCAGAATTGGTAATACCGAATTTTATTTGAACCGTATCTAATGAGGATAATACGATAGGAATTGGTAGAAAGGCTGCATTTTCTTCCATTTCTTCAGTTTCATATTCTATATCAAAAGTGGGGGTTTCTATAAATGCTTCTTCCACATTTACAAACTGGTCATTAGCCATTGCGGTTATGGCAAGTTCGATAAATTGTTTTCCATTGACCGTCTGATTTTTTTGATAAAAGTCAAGAATCTCGGCCTTTCGTGTGGTATGCGTATTTAGGTAATTTTTTTGTATCGTACTGAGCGCAAACTTGGTATTGAAATTTTGGAGTGTCACCCTTTCCGGAATCTTGATCATGGATTTCTCAGTTTTTTTCAACATTATATTCTCAGTCCTTTTTTCCAAAAGCTCTACCGCCTGGTAATTTGCAGCGAGCACATTAAAAAGCACTTCTTTAGGTAGCGTTTTCCTATTTTGATTGTAGACGGTCCAATTGCTGCCGCTGTGCCAAACCCCAGTTACATTAGGGTTATAAACGTTTTTCCAATTTTGGGTAATAAATAGGGTAGCCGATCTCGCTAAGGCCACCGGGGAATCTACATTACTCATATGGCCAATCGAAGTATTGGTGTATTTAAATCCGTATAGCTCCGAAAAACCCACTATATTTCTTCCGGGTTTTAAGACCAGTACATTAAATTGCGTGCCAACAGGCATTTTTTGGGAAGTTATTTCATTGTAAATCCGCCACTTCCCCCTACTGTACCAGACCCCGGCACTCGAGGTATTGTATTTTCCAAATCTTTGGGTAATGAACACAAGCGCATTGGGATTGGCATCTGTTTCTCTATTATTCAAGGTCGTAATATGTCCCGAAGTGTTGGAGGAAGTAGTGGTATGTACGAATGCCCTAACTGTTTCCGCTGGAAGTACCAGTACATTAAACTTAGCGTTCTTGGGAATAGGCTATAGGTTTTGGTTAAATATCTTCCATTTACCTCCACTATACCAAACACCTATTTCATTATTGTTATAGGCTCCATAATTTTGGGTCACGATAAGAATGGCATCACTTTTATTATTGGTTTGGAGATTGTCTATGGTCGTGATATGTCCTCGGGTATTGTCGGGTATCGCAATGTGCTTGACAATACCTTGGGCGCCGAGTTGAACAACAAACAGGTAAATTATTATGTTTACTAGATCTTTCATTGTAATGTTTATTAAGCAGTTGCTACTTAATTATGATGTCGTTTTGAAAAGTGGACGCTAAGAGCTCCTTTTTTCAACGTCTACAAGAATCGTTTCTATTTCCTCAAATAAACCATTCCCGGATTTGGGCGTTCTACATAACAAGTATATTTTGGTTGGTAGTCTTTAATCAATTGAACGATTTTTTTTGCTTCACTCCATGACTTGGCAGAAAAGGGTATGCTGTTTCCGTCCAAAATGGAATAGGTGTTATCACTATTTCTTCTTATTATTAAGCCATTCGGATCGCGTATTCTAATACAGTCCTCTGAGGAAAGGCCACTGGAAGGAAGCACGTTTCCAACTTTAAAATATTTTAATCCCGGATTGGGCCTGACGGCAAAACAGTGGGCTGTCATTTCGTAGTGTTTGATAATTTTGACCGCCATTTGTGCCTTAGCCTGCGTTCTGAACATCATCATGCTTGAAGCGCCATCGGTAACCCTCCATTTGCCATTACCGGCCGATTCTACGAATAGATTATCATAATTAAACGAGAGACAATCCTCTTTTAAATTGGTTTTTTCAATATCGCTTATGGACAACACGTTAAATTGAACGCCTTTCGGCAATTGCTTTCGATTTTGGTTAAAAATGGTCCAATTTGTGTTATTATACCAGACTCCCGTGACGTTAGGATTGTAAACGCCTTTCCAGTTTGGGCTTGCAAATAATTTTGATGTTTTCTGTAATTTACTCGGTAAATCGCTAATGTGTCCATTGGAATTGTTACTGTATTTAAATGCATAGAGGTTTAGATTAAAATCTTCAACTTCTTCTCTCCCCGGTCGTAAAACCAGTATGTTAAATTCTGTTCCTATTGGCATGGGCTTCGAGACTTTCTCATTATATATTTTCCATCTTCCCTCGCTATACCACACCCCAACCGGGGTATCGTTATACTTACCAAATTTTTGTGTAACAAATAAAAGGGCATCTGGATGGCCATTGGTCAATGGTGAGTTTATGGTTGTTATATGGCCCTTGACGTTATCGCTTGTTGTGACATGGGTCAAGGCGTTTCCCAATTTGCTAACCGTTGCCAGAACATTGAATCTTGTATTAATAGGTATTGGTTTTCTATTTTGGTTGAATATTTTCCATTTACCATTGTCGTACCATACTCCTACTTCATTATTATTGTAAACACCGTAAACTTGGCTGACCACAAGGATAAGACCGCCTTTACTGCCAATAAGCGAACTGTTAATAGTGGTTATATGACCGTTTGTGTTGCTGGAGTTTGCAATGTGCTCTACCACGTACTGGGCTTTAATATTCGTTACTAATAAGATGAATATTAGATTACATAAATTTTTCATAAGTTGAAGTTTTAATAATTTTATAAAAACCGAGTGTTATCCCCTGATATTGATAGTAAACATGAGTACCAAAATCTGTTGGTCACAATGGTTCTTACCAGGCAAAGTATTGCCATCGGTTACGATAAAATTTCAGGGGGAATTTTATTGTCAAAGAGACGAGTTCATTGAACTTGCCATACTTTTCACATCTTTGAAAGTCCAATTTCGGAATATATGATGGCCCGATCTATTTGGGTGTCGCCTTACCTCGTTTAGTATAATTGCTGCCATTTAGAGGTCTTAACCGTGCTATTGTTCTCGTTGACCCTACGTACCCGTTGGCATTCTGGCTACGC
>JBATUY010000107.1:0-2171 GCA_049671465.1 Pricia sp.
GGTCTAGCCCTTTCGATAAATCGCTTTAGCACCATATTGGACAAAGTCGCTAGAATTAGTACAAGAAATATCTGAATTAGATATTTCCATTTCTTGATAATGAATAGGGTTAATACTACGCTAATAATTAGTACGACCAAATACCCCATAACGTCACCAACATCGGTAACGAAAATAAAATATTCGGTCAAGGAGGGCTGTCTGTAGGACAGAACGAATTCGGTCGCCATTTGGTCAAAATTACCCATCAATTCATCCTTAACATCTGCAGTGAGCTCCACAAAAAGGTTTATACCACTAATTATGATGACCAATGCAATAAAAATGTGATTAGATAGGGTAATTTCTGGTTATTTTCGCCCGGAATGACCAATCTTGTTTTTGCAATTATCGACTTAAGGACTTTGACTACCATTGACAGCTAAATATTTAATCCTCTCCGGTTAAAATAAATCGACACAGAATGTTCATGACGCAAGACCCGTAGCTAAATTAATCACAATATACGCTCTAAAACTACACTATCTTCCCGCAAACTTTGCCATATAGCCGTGGATGGTCATTACTGTGAAAACTGAAATTAGTAATCTCGATTTTGGGGCTCAATTATGTACCCGATTAGTAGAGCAAACTGAAACCCGTAAGACTCCAAGTCCGAATTTACGGCCATCGAAATGAACCATACTCGAAAAAATATATAGAACAAATTTTAATGGCATACCCTTCAGAAACGCAGATGACTTACAACAAAACATGGCAAACTATCACATAAGATGATTAAAATCGCCTGATTCGTCACATTGGAAACTAAAACGACATCAAAACCATTTTTCAAATATAATTCAAAACGCTCTTAGTAGGCTGATGCTAGAGGTATCGGTGCATTCTTTTAATCAATATTGTCATCATCCTGGTTTTAACTCAAATATATTTGTCGCGGTCGGTAAATTTTTAGGTTACGAAAAAGGGGGGACTGATAGAAGTTCCTCCTTTTTTATCGTACCACTTTAAAGTAATCAAATAGAAATAGCTGTTGAAAATATTCGTCCGCAATGTATGAATGATAATTATGGTATTCCTGAGCATTATGCCGATTTCGGCCACCGATACCCCATGGAGGGTATCCAAATTTTGAAATCATCGGCTCTACTGTGCGCTAATATACCATCAAATTTCGGCGGTGGTGGCCTCGGCGAGGAAAGCGGTAATGCAAAACTTCTGGATATTCTCAAAACAATAGGCTCGTACGACCTTTCCTTGGGTAGAATATATGAGGGACATCTAAATGCCCTTTTGTTAATTAGCAGACATGCTTCGCAAAGACAAAAGGAATTATTCTTCAAGGAAGCTCAGCGAGGAAAATTGTTCGGAATTTGGAATTCCGAAATGCCCAGTGAACCTTTACGATACAAGCGGGCAGGAGGCAAGTTCGAGTTAACGGGCGCTAAGGTCTTCTGTTCCGGCGCCACTAATATTGACAGGCCCATCGTAACAGCAGACGGGAAGGAGGGCACATATATGACCGTGCTCGAAATGGATAAATTGCAGCTGAAAGAGGATATGACCTACTGGAAACCGATGGGAATGAAATCATCGGTCAGTTGCCGTTTCGATTTCACGGGAGTATCCGTCACTGATGATAAAATAGTCGGCGAACCGTATGCCTATGTCGGGGAACCCGATTTTACGGCCGGTGCCGCTAGGTTTGCGGCCGTTCAATTAGGCGGGGCCGAGGCAGCTATCCGAACGACGGTTTGCCATCTCCAAAAATTGGATCGATCGGCGGCACCGGAACAAGCGCATAGACTTGGCAAACTTGCTATGCTTCGGGAGACCGGAAGAATGTGGACAAAAAATATAGGAAAAACTTTAGACGAACGATATAATTCTTCTTCCGTATCCCTGTACCAGGTAAACATGTACCGTACAATCGCACGGGAAATATGCGAAAAGGTACTGTCGCTGTGCGAAATGTCGGTCGGCCTACAGGGAATGATGCAACCACATGCATTGGAGCGAATACACAGAGATTTAACCGTATACTAGAAGCAGCCCGGTCCGGACAGAACGATGGCCGCGGTCGCGGACGCCTTCCTGAAATCTGATGCATCATGGAAAATTCAATAGAGAGCCAAATCCGTGAAGCGCCCTCTATGAACCTAGTACGAATG
>JBATUY010000108.1:0-8709 GCA_049671465.1 Pricia sp.
GGTCGAGACCCAGACCCGCGAAGCCCGTTTTATTGAGGAGTACAAACGAAAGTTTCCGGCACATCAAGTTGCCAAGAGCAATCCGATTTTACAGGAAATACGTGGTGTTAAAGAACCGGAAGAAATAGCCTTGATGCAAACGGCCTGCGACATCACCGAAAAAGGCTTTCGAAGGGTTTTGCAATTTGTAAAACCGGGTGTCTGGGAATATGAAATCGAGGCCGAACTGCTACATCAGTTCGTTCGAAACCGCTCCAAAGGCTTTGCCTACCCGCCCATCATCGCCTCAGGGAACAATGCCAACGTGCTACATTATCTGGAAAACAACAAACAATGCCAAGACGGCGATATGATATTGATGGATACCGCTGCGGAATACGCCAATTACTCCAGTGACCTGACCAGAACCATTCCTGTTAACGGAAAGTTCACAAAACGCCAAAAAGAGGTCTATGAAGCTGTGTTACGCGTTAAAAATGAGGCGACCAAAATGCTGGTACCGGGTACACTTTGGGCGGAATATCACAAAGAGTGTGGTAAATTGATGACTTCGGAACTGTTATACCTAGGGCTTTTGGACAAGGCCGACGTTCAAAACCAGACCGAGGAGAAACCCGCTTACAAAAAATACTTTATGCATGGCACCAGCCATCATATCGGTCTCAACACCCATGATTACGGTACGTTAAAGACCCCGATGAAAGCGAATATGGTGTTTACGGTTGAGCCTGGCATCTATATTCCTGAAGAAAACATGGGGGTTCGGTTGGAAGATGACGTGGTGATTCAGCATCAAGGAGAACCTTTCAATTTGATGGCAAATATTCCGATTGAGATTGGGGAGATTGAGGAGTTGATGAACGCTTAATAAGATATTTTAACATTCTTCAGACCCGTCCATTTTTTTGGGAAACTATTTGCATGATTTACCTTAAAATTCAGGGATTCAGGGATTCAGGGATTCAGGGATTCAGGGATTCAGGAGTTCAGGAATTTGAAGGTTCACGAATTTGGCGAACTCGAAATTAATTTTTGGACTTCAACCGTACCGCTTTCAGAACTCAACGATACCGTTCGACCGAACGCCGCTGCCATACATTGGCGAGGATGAAAACAACCGCCCCCGGCAAGACCCATCCCAATCTAAAACGGCTTAACGGAATATAGTGTTGTACACTTATAAGAACATCGCCCAGCCCAATACTGCCCAAAAAGTCGGGAATACTGAAGAGCACTGTGGCAACCACTACAGCCCTAAAAACGATAGTCGACGCATATCTTTTCGGTACGACGTTCAACAAAATCAACACAATGGTAATCGGGTAGATGAACATAAGGGCGGGCAGGGCAACGGCAATAATATAGCCGACATCGAACTGGCCCATGGCGATGCCAAGCATACATCCAAATATTGCCGTGATCAAATAGGCTGGTTTCGAACCGTTGAACCGCTCTTTTATAAAGTCGGCGGTACCTGTTACAATGCCGACCGCGGTAGTAAAACAGGCCAAGCTGACCAAGATGCTCAAAAATAGATTTCCGGTAGTACCTAGGGTTTTGGTACTTATCCCGTTTAAAAGAGCTGTTCGTGATATATCCGCCTCGAAACTGTTATTTAGTATGGCTCCAGTTACAATAAGACCGGCATAGATGAGCAAAAGACCCAGACCGGCCAACCATCCGGCATTGCGAATTAAGGTTCTTTTCTCAGAATAGGGTGCGTCCTTCTTCTTTAGATTGATGGAAATGATAATGACTCCGCCGACCACCACCGCCCCGATGGCATCGAAGGTCTGGTATCCTTCCAAAATACCATCCGAAAAAGGACTTGCGAAAACGGTATCGCCAAATACAAACTCCTGAGAAAATAGCGCGGTACCGATAATCATTATGAGAATCAGTATGATGGCAGGCGTCAGTAGCTTTCCCAGAATATTCAAGATTTTCGAGCGGTTGATGACAAAAATGAAAACCAATATGAAATAGACCGTGCTTGTAATAATCGGGGAGGAACCGAAAAAGGGCTGTACGGCCATTTCGTGGGTCACCGAGGCCGTTCGTGGAGACGGTAGACTTATCGATACGGCGTAAACGAGAAAAGAATAGACCAAACTGAACCTCGGGGACACCTTCTTGCCGAAATCGTATATCGTGCCCTGTAATTTAGCGTGGGCCAAGATACCTAGAATCGGAATTAGTACGGCGGACACACAAAACCCCAAGGCGACCAACCACCAAAGTCCACCTGAGCGGAACCCCAATAAGGGCGGTAATATCAAATTTCCCGCTCCGAAGAACAATGAAAAGAGGGCGAACGCCGTCACTAGGGTCTCCTTGGTCTTATGCATTGATACAGTTGTTCCGACTAAGTTGGCAAGTAGCACGATATGTCGCGAAAGATAGTAGAAAATCGGTGTATTCCAAATCGCTGCTTTGTCTTAAAAAAGTTGTTGTTCATCGAAAAAACTGCGGTTCGTCGAAAAAATGCCCTGATTATGGAACGCCATCCAATAAATAAAGCTATGGTGGCGTTACTAATTTAAAGTGTAACGTGATACACCTTTCATCCAAATATCGAACTAAGCATCGGTGGTTCCCCAAAGCCAGCCTTGCATTTTAAACCTACGACCATGAAAAAAATATTTTGTAATCTGTTCGGCCATCACTATACGGTTTCAAAAAAGGTAACCCTTCATATTAAGGAGTACGAGTGCATTCATTGTGGTAAAGAGGTGACTACAGATGTTAGTGGCAATCTCTCTACCCTGACCCCGGAACTTCAAGATATCAATAAAACCTTGGAAAATATTTTCCAGAAAAGACATAGGGCCGCACAAGAGGCCGCATAATAAAATTAGCGCCGAATTTCAGGACCACCAGTGCTATGGCAACCAATTTCGTGCCGTAAGGGTATCGGAATTTCGAAAGTATTCCCGAATTAAATAAGCCATCTTTTTCTTCACTGTCGTTTGCCCCACAACAGTCAAGTTCGATGCGCTATTTTCTCGGGAATTTTTTGTTTTATCTACATTCTGTCGGAGACGTTTTTTTCTGCAACCTAAGTTCCCGAAAACACTGGTATACATTTATAGGTCAAACAAGCTGGGCAACCACAGACTCAACGCCGGAATATAGGTGACGAGCATCAACGCAATGATCATGGCTACGAAAAGCGGCAGCAGCGGCTTTACGACCTTTTCGATTGTAGTTTTGGCTATACCGACCCCTACGAACAACACCGAGCCAACGGGCGGGGTACAAAGTCCGATACACAAGTTCAACACCATTATAATTCCGAAATGAACCGGATCTAGACCCAACTTCGTGACAACGGGAAGAAAAATAGGAGTAAAAATGAGTACGGCGGGGGTCATGTCCATAAATATCCCCACGAAAAGTAACAAGAGATTTATAATCAGCAGTATGACAATTTTATTGTCGCTAATATTGAGTAGTCCCGAGCTGATATCCTGGGGAATGTTCTCATAAGACAAAGCCCAAGACATACTGATGGATGTACCGATAAGTAGCATTACGATGGCAGTAGTGGCCGAGGAGTCCAATAATATTTTGGGCAGTTTGGGGAAGGAAATCTCTTTGTAGAAGAAGCCTAGTAAAAGACTATAAAGTACCGCGATGGCAGACGCCTCGGTAGCGGTAAAGATTCCCGCTACGATACCACCGATGACTACGATCAACATAAATAGGCTAGGTAAGGCATCGATGAAAGTTTTAAAAATTTCCCGAAACGAACTTCGTTTTCCTAGTTTGAATCCCTTTTTCTTGGCCCAAAAAGAGGCCACAATCATGAGAAACAGCCCCGTCAACAGACCGGGAATATAACCGGCCAAGAACAAGGCGGCTATCGAAGCGCCACCACTGGCCAAAGAGTATACAATCAGCACGTTACTCGGGGGAATTACAAGTCCAGTTGTTGCGGCCGTAATATTCACAGCCGCGCCGAATTCTTTTGAATAGCCTTCTTTCTCCATCTCCGGGCCGATGATACTTCCCATGGCCGATGCCGCTGCCATAGCCGAGCCTGCAATGGCGCCCATCAACATGGCCGATATAATGTTGATCAATGCCAACCCTCCAGGCAAGGCCCCGACCAACGTTTTAGCAAAAGCGATCAGGCGGTGGGCGATGCCCCCTTTGTTCATCAGTTCCCCCGAAAGTATGAAGAGAGGTATGGCCAACAGGGCAAAACTGTCTAAGCCTGTTCCGATGCGTTGCGATACTGTGGTGAAAGCAGGCAAAAAAGGAATGCTGACCAACATGGTCAACACCGAAGATATAGCGATACTCCACGCTACGGGCGTTCCGATGGCCAATAAAATCACAAAACTAATGACCAATACCAATACGGGTGCATATTCCATGTCGCTTATTTTTTTAGGATATCGGAAAGTTTATAATAGATGATTAACACCCCACTTATCGGGATGACCAAATAGACCAAGGCCAGGGGAACTTGAAGCGCTGGGGAATGCTGATCGAGTACGTACGTAATGTATACAAGTCTCGCACCGCCAATGACCAGGGCGCAGAGGCTAAACGCTATGATCAGCCAACTCACAAAAAGCTTTATGGTTTTCTGCGTTTTTTCACTGAATCGCTTCGGCAGTACATCTATCGCCACATGAAGGTTCTGCCCTGAAACATAGGCGGCGCCCAGAATACCGATCCAAATCAAAAGATATCGGGCTAGCTCGTCGGTAAAGGAACTGGGTGCACCTAAGAGAAACCGGCTAAAAACCTGCCATAGTACATTCATTACCATGATGGCCATGATGACGACAAGAGCGTTCGCCAGTACCTTATCGATTGTCTTTCGTAATTGCATCTTTTAGGAGGTATTGATTATTGGGTTGCCCGTATCTCTTGTATCAGTTGATACATTGCCGCATCGTCTTTGTACTTTTCATAAATATCCTCTACTTCTTTGGAAAATAAATCTTTATCGGGTCTAATGATTTCTACCCCCGCTTTTTGTACTTCGGCAAGCGCCTCCTCTTCCGATTCGCCCCATAATTTTCGCTGATATCCGATGGAATTATCGACGGCCTGTTTCAGCCAATCTTGCTCTTCTTCCGATAGTCTGTCCCACAGATGGGTACCCGCTAGCAGTACGTCGGGTAGTACAGTATGTTCATCCAGCGTATAAAATTTGCAGACTTCATAATGTCTGGAGAGATAGAAACTAGGGGGATTGTTCTCCGCGCCGTCTACCACGCCTTGTTGCAGGGCGGTATACAGTTCTCCCCATGATATCGGGGTCGGGGATCCGCCAAGCGCTTTGACCATGTTGACGGCAGTAACGCTTTCCATTACCCTGATTTTGAGTCCTTTTAGGTCGTCAGGATTGTTTACCGGTCGGTCTTTGGTGTAAAAGCTACGGCTACCGGCGTCGTAATATCCCAGACCTTTCAACCAATATTGCTCGCCTTCGTTGAGTAAGCTTTGTCCGATGGGGCCATCGAGAACATCAAAGGAGTGCTGTCGGTCACGAAAAAGGAAAGGAAGTCCCAATACCTTCATTTTAGGTGCAAAGTTCTCCAACGTGCCTACGGAAACCTTGGTCATGTCTAAACTGCCGATTTGCAACAACTCTAAACATTGTCGTTCTGTACCCAATTGTTGACTGGGATAAATTTTCAGCGTCATTTTACCGCCCGAGATGTCCTCAAGATCTTCTCCCATTTTAACCATGGCCTTGTGTACCGAGTGATTGGTGTCGAGGCCATGACCCAAGCGTATGGTTCGCGTACCCCCTAATTGATCACAGGAGGATGCCCCCATAACGAAAATAAGACCAATGATATATTGTAAATACTTTTTCATTAAAAGTCGAAGTATGCTTTCGCGTTGTTATAGCTGATGTCTTGTACCAATTTACCGATCCAGTCCATGTCATTGGGCAGTTCCCCGTTTTTGATATCCTCACCGAAGAGATTGCATAGAATCCGGCGAAAATATTCATGTCTCGGGAAGGATAAAAAGCTTCTCGAATCGGTCAGCATCCCGATGAAGCAACTGATAAGTCCCATATTGGAAAGGGTGTTCATTTGCTCGGTCATCCCATCCTTTTGATCTAAAAACCACCATCCCGAGCCCCATTGTACTTTGCCTTTCAGGCTGCCATCGTTGAAATTACCGATCATCGTGGCCATCACTGCATTATCGCTGGGGTTAAGATTATAAATAATGGTCTTGGTCAACTTGTCCTTTCCATCCAACCTATCCAGAAACTTTGATAGACTTTCGGCCTGGGGATAGTCCCCGATGGAATCCCAACCAGTATCCGGGCCTAGTTTTTCGAGCATACGCCCATTATTGTTCCGCAGGGCGCCCAAGTGAAACTGCTGTACCCAACCGAATTCGTGGTAGGTCTCCGATAGAAATAGAAGCAGGGCACTTTTGAATTTGTTCGCATCCTCTTCTGAAATAGGATGGCCTTCACGGCGTTTTTTGAAGATGGATTTAACATCGGTTTCGGTAAAATCTTCGGCATAGAGATGGCTAAGGCCATGGTCACAGAGCCGACAGCCGTTTTCGTGGAAAAAGGATATCCGTTTTTTCAGCGCATCGCAGAGCGCGTCGAAAGCATCTATCGAGACTCCGCAAACATCCGATAGCGTATCGATATAGGTGTTGTAGGCGTCACTCTCAATAAGAATCGCTTTGTCAGGTCTGAAGGCGGTACTCACCTTGGTGCCAAAATCGCTTTTGGCCAGTTTTTGATGATAGACCAAGGTATCGGTAGGATCTTCGGTCGTACACAGCACCTCTACGTTCATCTTCGACATCAACTTGCGACAGCTAAATTCGGGGGTGTTTAGCATTTCCGAAACCGAAGTGTAGATAGATGCGGCATTCTGATCGGATAGTAGTTCGCCGCAGTCAAAGTAACGCGAAAGTTCCAAATGCGTCCAATGGTACAGGGGGTTCCGCATGGTATAGGGTACGGTATAGGCCCATTTCTCGAATTTCTCTTCGTCGGATGCGTTTCCGGTGACGAATTGTTCTTGGATGCCTAAATTTCGCATGGCACGCCATTTGTAGTGGTCGCCGTTTATCCAGGCCTGTGTAATATTGTCAAAATTATGGTCGTCCGCCAAGGCTTTCGGAGGCAGGTGATTGTGGTAATCGATTATGGGCATTTGGGCCGCAAAGTCATGATAAAGGGTTTCCGCATACTTGCTTTCCAGTAAAAAATTGTTCTTTAAAAATGGATTTTCGTTCTTCATCTATGCGCAATGGATTGAAATACCGAACTTAGGTTATAAGGTAATCGTCTCAGTACAAACGATTGTATTAAATTCTAAAAATAGTTTTCTATTCCCGTATTAGCAAGAAAAAGCACCAAAGATATGATATGAGCCAAACCAATTTCGGATACGAACAAGGATGTTTGCCATTATGTGATATCTTCGTTTTCGAACTAAAAATAACAGATGAAAGATTTAAAGGATAAAGTAGCATATATCACCGGAGGTTCGAAAGGAATAGGATATGGCGTAGCCGAAAAGCTTATCGCAGCGGGGATGAAAGTCGCTATTAGTGGGCGGACCCTAAAATCCGTTCAAAAAGCGGCAGCGTATCTTGGAAACGACAGTCAGGTTTTGGCTATCGAATCTGACGTAACCGAGCATGGAGACGAAACCAAGGCGGTACAAAAGATAATAGATAAATGGGGACAGTTAGACGCCGTTTTGGCCAATGCCGGAATCGGTAACTTCGCCCCTATCGATGAAATGTCGGATAAAGATTGGCATGCGATGATCGATACCAACCTGAACGGTGTTTTTCACACCTTAAAGGCATCGGTGGAAGCCTTGAAAAAATCTAAAGGATACTATATGACCTTGGCAAGTTTGGCCGGCTGTAATTTCTTTGCAACGGGCGCCGGCTACAATGCCACCAAATTCGGCGTGGTCGGGTTTACCCAAGCGGCCATGTTAGACCTTCGAAAGTATGATATCAAGGTTTCTACCATCATGCCCGGATCCGTAGCCACCCATTTTGCCGGAAACGAACCTGACGCTTCCGATGATTGGAAGATTCAACCCGAAGATATTGGGGAACTCGTAGTCGATCTGTTGAAAATGCACCCACGGACCTTGCCCAGTAAAATAGAAGTACGGCCTAGTAGACCTGACAAGAAAAATGCGTAAACTGTAAAGCGCATTCATCTTCTAAATCTCTTTTTCCGTAAACGGGATGTTTATATCGCAAATTTCTATGACCAGACGCTCCAGTTGACGGGTGAACTGTTCAAGGGTCTCTTGAGTTATCGCATATTCTTTCGTACGGCTTCCTTTTTTGGGCTTAGTCGCGAATCGTATTAGACCCGCACCCAACTTTTTAAAACTGATGATACCGGCCTCGAGGCTAGCAATAGGCTTTTCAGTATGGTACATCAATGCGTAGCAAAGCAGTTGAAAGGCTTTGCTATGGTCGTATTCCGCGGTAATAATAGGCCAATCTATAATTTCTGTTTGAGTAGGGGAGACGCTTCCCGTTTTGTAATCGATGATGCGCAAGGTGCCGTCTTTTTCATCGATACGGTCCAGTTTTCCCTTGAGCCGTATCGGAAATTTGATTTCTGGGATATCTAGGGTCACTTGAAGTTTTTCCTCAAGCCCTAGAATTTTGATTTGGTGGTTTTTGACTTCCTCCATTTCCAAAGCGATAAAATTCTAGATG
>JBATUY010000109.1:0-8140 GCA_049671465.1 Pricia sp.
GTTGTAGAGTGAACGTGCTTCATCCAAGGCCTTTTTGATTTCACGCATTACAGCTTGGTCGTTGATTTGTGAAATTTGTGATGCGAAATTCTCGGCATTCAATAAATCATAATCGGCCAAGATTTCCTTGATATGACCTATGGATGTTTCAATTTCTTCTTTGGATAAAAATAGGTTGGAATAGCTTTCCATCTCATCGCCTAAGATTCCTTGTAATTCTTCAAAATAAGCACGGTTTGTTTTGTCAAACTCTTTGGATATGTCCGCAAAATCAACCACATGCCCAAAACGGTGATCTTTGTAGCGACGATTAACACGTGTCAGCGCTTGTAAAAGGTTATGTGCTTTTATGACGCGGCCCAAATAAATCTTTTTAAGGTGTTTCGCATCAAAACCTGTCAGTAACATATTATAAACAAAAAGGATATCTATTTTACCTGCCTTAAAATCGTCTCGCCATTGCTCTAATTCTTGCTTGCTACCAGCATCGTACAAAATGAGTGCTGCTTTTTTAACTTTAAAATCCTTTTGTCGCTTTGTAAGGTATTCCGCTTGAGGTTCTGCCGCTTGGGGTAATATTCCAGAACTTTCCGCATCTGAGCTGTAAGTCTCATTGAAAATTTGAAATAAGGCCTCGGCCTGGCCGCTACTATCGCAAATAACCATTGCGCCTAAAGAGGCATCTCCTTTGAGTTGTCTGAAGCTCTGAAAATCGTTGATGATATAATCCAACATTGGGGCAGCAAAGGAGGGATGCGCATAAATGAGTTTCTTTTCGGCATCCCCTTTTTTGATTTCCAGATCATCTAGGATTTGCTTGAACTTGATTTTGTATTCGGTTTCGATTTCCTCACGAATCAATTTTAGGGTGTACCCGTCAGCAATGGATTTGTTGTAGTAGTACTTATGGATATAGCCACCAAATAAGTCTTTCGAACGCACATCGCCACCAATTAGCGGGGTTCCCGTAAGACCTATTTTTATGGCATTTCTATCGGATTCTTGCAAATTGGCCAAAAAACTACCTTCAGGATTATAACTACGATGCACCTCGTCTAAGAAGTAAACACGCTGCATATTGATGTTGTAATCCTTGGTAGTACTTACATGCGAGTCTTCTTTAAATTTATGAATGTTCACCACGGTAATTTCGCGTTGCCCTTTATCATTATAAACAGCTGTAATCTTTTTAAGGTCGGCCACAAATTCATCTCGTGAACTTACCGTATGTACTTTTAGGCCACGTGCTGTAAACTCGTCACGGGCTTGTGTGAGTAAATCCAAACGATCTACTATAAAGTAGAATTTTGGTATAATGTGTTGCTTCTGGTAGTAATCTGTCAAAAAATGGACGTTGTAATAAGCCAATGCCGTTTTACCTGAACCTTGGGTGTGCCAAATAATACCTTTTTGAACACCTTCATCCAATTTTTCTTCAATAGCCTTGGTCGCAAACAACTGCGGATAGCGCATTATATGTTTTTGTAATCCAGTATGTTCTTTTACATAGGCAAAGGCATATTGTAATATAAATTTCAACCTGTCTCTGGAAAGCATTGAGGTCAAAATCTTATTGGTAGGGGTACTGGGGTTTTTATTGGTCTGGTATTCCGGATTGTTTTTGACACTGATATAGTTCGTGTCTTTAAGCAGAAAGTCTTCTAAATCATTATCCAAAGGTTGAAGAAGCTGTTTTAAGTTAAACCCAATGTCCTCCCGAAAATAATTGAATTGCGGTTTGTGATAGGACGGGGAGGCATAATAGGCCCCTTGCCATGGTTCAATCTCGTCGTCGTCATAATCCATATTGTTGGAAAAAATCATGAACTGGGTAAGATTGACAAACTTTCTGAATTTTTTGTTTTGGAAACGTCGGTTGATTCGGTCACGCTCTGCGATAACACCATTTTTGTTATTCGGTTTTTTTACCTCTACAAAAACAAGTGGCATTCCATTAACCAAACAAATTATATCAGGCCTAAATTCATCTTCACCATTTTTATAGGTAAGCTCTGTGACTACATGGAAGTCGTTGTTGTCAAAGTCTTCAAAATCAATCAATCGTACTCCTGAGCGGTCTGTAAGTCGGTCAAAAAAGGCTTTGCCCAGGTCTTCGTTTTCTAAATCAAGACTTATCTCCTGGTACAGACGCTCAATATCTTTTTTTGAGAGTTCTGGATTAATTCTATGAATAGCGGTATTGAAAATAGTAGTGAAGATGTTCGTTTCCTCATCCCACTTAGAATCCCTTAAAGATAAATAAGTGTAACCCAATTGCGTTAGATGCAAAATAGCTGGTAGTTTTACTCTGGAATCTTCGTTGAACTTCATTCTTCAATATTAAGTATATCGGACTTAAGCCATTCAAAAGCCCCTTCTTGATCATATTCAATCCCCGGTCTTAGCAATCCTTCCATATCACCTGTAAAATTTGGGTCATTTTCCTTGGCTTCAATATTTTGCAAAAATTCTTTTTGGCTTGGTGGTTTACCCACAGAGAAAGCCATGTATTCATTAAAACATCTGAGCATCAATTCATGGTCTAATTCAAGATGTAATCTAGAATAATCCAAATCAAATAAATCCCGGCCTTTACTTCTTTGGTACAACGCCCTGAGCTTGGTGCCCAAAAGTTCATTGATATTATAGGTTCTAATTAACGCACCTCCCGTAAACCAATCGCTCTTTACTTCAAAAGGGAATTCCACCCAAGGCAGTACATTAAAATGTTCTTTGCAGTTGATTTCTAGTTTGAGCCGTAACCGAATATTTTCATATTCCGAGTTGAATCTATACAATGCCTTTGCTCCATGACCACGGATATCGGTTCTTCTGTCCTCTTCAAAGAAATCGATGACCTCACCGATTCGCTTTAATATCGGCTTTATAGGTCCGGGCTTAATTTGAACAAGATCAATATCTTCGGAATACCTAGGAGCGGGATTCAAGTATAATTTATGCAATGCGGTACCGCCCCTAAAGGCTATATTTTCCTTTAGAAAATCATCGGAGAAGAGTGCAATTAGGGTGCGACTTATTAGCAAATCCTGCTCCACTTGGGAGAAAGATTTCCAGGGTGCATGCTCTTGCCATTGTGCGATGTCCGGTCTAGGTATCATAGATCGCTTTCTAATTCAAGGTTTATAGCTACTTTCCATCCATTGTCAACTGCCCCCGGTTTGCTTTTGTCGAAAGTGTTCAGTAATACAGGATAAAATCGGTTTCTTTCCAAATGAGCCATTATTGGATTCAGCAATTCGCTTTCGGGTTGCAAATATTCAATCAGAAACCCCAAACGCTGTAAAACACTCTTATTCGAATACCATGTTAGAAGTTCTAGTAGGTGTGGAAGTTTCACTTCTTCTAGAAGCTCTTCAACATTGGCCAACATTCTATTTAGACCGCCAAATTTTGTTTGATGATGGATAAGATCAACTATGGTCAAAATCGGGTCTGAGATATTGAAGTATCCTGCATCCGATTTTTTATGAACAATGTTCGATTCAGGCCAATTGGAAAGCGTAAAAAATCGGATATCCATACCTTCTTTTGAGATGGATAATAAAGCTGGTTTTGTGGTGAAGACATATTCTTTTTGAATTTGTTGATGTGATGCACCATGAAATTTTGCTGCGGAGAATCCACCCAAATAATACTCCCTGTCGAGATATTTGAATAATTTGTGTATGTAAAGTTCTATGGGTAGTTTACCCTGGGTTGCATACCTTGGGGGTATTATCAAATAGAAATTTTGCCGTAAGGCAATAAGCTCCTTTTTAGAGGTTAAATAAGTTACTTCTTTTTTGATGGCAGAGGCGGGTTTATCAATGGCACCTCTTAGCTCATCCCATGTAAAGGAGTATTCTTCTCTTGATAGACAGACTTTTATGTATTCAGATACATCCAGATTTAGTAAATTTTCGAGTAAATTACCAAATTTTGGGTTTAAACTCGAATTTTTACTAAAAAAATTCAAAAATAAATTCAATCTTGTTGTTTCCAGTCCGATAAAACAGCGAAGCTAAAGGCGTGTATGTACAGTAAAATATATTGCTTGATTTAAGGTGTCACAATTTGTGATACCTCTTAAAGATATCACCCCTTTTTATTGGCAATTCTTACCATTTAATGTGGCTACCGTATAATCTCTTTTCATGTATTAGCATCTGTTTTCATATTTGGAAAGACCGGAAATCATTTGCTATATTGGGCATCTATGAACGTTATCTGTATCGAAGAAAAAGCATTTTTGACCCTAATTGGGGAAGTAATAAAGTATGTCAAATCCGAAATAAAACCTGCCATTGCAGATAAGTGGATCGGCAAAAAAGAAGCGATGGGACTGCTGAGAATAAAATCGCCTACCACCTTACAGAAATTAAGGGATGAAGGGAAAATCAGATTTTCGCAACCTGAAAAGAAACACATCGTTTACGATAGGGATTCCATCATCGAGTATCTTGAGGCACACGCCAAGGAGCCTTTTTGATGATAACCAATTTATTCATTTCAAATCGGAATTACTAACTCCTTAGATTGTACTCTTTCCCATTATATATCATTTAGCGATAAACCCTAAAAATTGAGGTTTATCGCTAAATGAAATGTCATTAGGACTCTGTTTTTTAACCATTAGTTTTTGGGACATACTTTGCCCAAGCCCCTCCGGAAGTCATGCGATCCTTTCACTCCAATCCTCCCGAGCGGGCGACCTTAGCCCGCCCGCTTTCGGTCGTCTTTCCGTTCCAGTTTTGCACGACACCCTCGCGGCCGCGCAAAAGCACAAGCGGTAAAAAAACCGCTTGAACTTTTCTCCCCCTACCCACAAAAAACCTCAATATTTCCATATTTCTTCTCTTTTTTAAAGACCATATTAGACCAGTTAAATTTCTCGATTGGTCTCAAATAATCTTATATGGTTCTATATGATATTACGACTTAAAATACTGATAATAAGATTATTAAAATCAGATTTGATGTGCTATATTTATCCACGAAGGTGGATAGCAAGTGATGTTTTGCACAGCGCAAAACTGCCTACTTCTACGAAGTGAAATCCGATTAAAATCGAGATAAAAAATGGCTAGCAACAAAGGTGGAAGAAAACGATTGGGGGACAAGAAACGGATGCACGCCATAACGCTCCATTTCAACGGTACGGAACTGGAAAAAATAAAGATAATCCTGCAATCCTATAATCTTGATTTCGGAAAAAGGGGAACGGTCGGGCCGTTCCTAAGAAAGCTTATTTTAAACAGAAAAACTACAAAGGAAAAACGGATTCCCGACGGTATCTCCAACCTCAGTTACCAGATCAACAAGATAGGCAACAACATCAACCAACTCGTCAAGGTTGCGAATTACAAGAACATGCGAAGCCCGAACTCGAACCTCGAAAGGGAAGTGCAAAAGGCCGGCGAACTGATGCTAGAACTGATCGAAACTATGAACGCCAAAAGCCAAGAATGATAGCACGGATTCTATATCGGGAAAATGTTCAGGGCGTACTGAACTATGTAACTGGAAAATCCCAAAGCACAGTTCTCGGGTTCCAAAACACGTATTCCGATACCGATACCGACATGAAGTTTTTCGGCAGGGTATTGCACCATCTTGGCAATCGGCACGATTCGGAAAAAAGATATCTGCACGCTTCATTGAACCTTCCCCGTGGCGAAGATTTGAACGACAGGGACTTTTTCGAACTCTCCAAGAAGTATATGGAACACATGGGCTATGGCGAACAGCCCTATGTCGTTATCCGTCATCACGACACCAAGCACGAGCATGTGCACATCGTATCGTCCACCATCAAGGAAGACTGTTTGCAGGTCAACCTTTCCAACGATATTAGAAGGAGTATCGCCACGCAGAAATACCTAGAAAAAGAGTTCGGACTTTCCCCATCTCCCGATACAAAACAGACCAAGGAACTCCCCAAATACGAAATGCCCGAATTCCGAAACCGGGACATCAACGGGGTCCGGTTTTATATACAGGACATCGTTAACAACACCCTTCAAAAGTACAAGGTGCGAAGTTTTACAGAACTGGCAGAACACCTCAAAAAACATCAAATCGAGATAAAGACGGTCGAGCGAAATGGCAGGATGGGAGTATCCTATGGAGTTGCGGTAAAAGACGGCTACAAGTCAAGGTTCATCAACGGCTATACCGTGCATCCTCAATTGAGCGGCCCAAAACTGAAAAAGGTCATCGAGCAGAATCAAAGTTCAAAATTGTTACCGATGGTCAAAAAGCGGTTGGAAAAACAATTGGAAACTACCTACGGTCTTTTCAAGACAATAAACCCAGAAGATTTGCCAGACATTCTGGAGTCCTATCAAAAAATCAATTGCGAGGTCGATTATAATGAAGAAGGAGAAGCCACCGATTTTACCATTTATGACAAATCTGGATATGTTCTGAAAGCTGAAGAAATAGCACCAAATATCACAATCAGCCAAAACCCTGAAGTATTTAGAAGTGAACACACCCAAATTAATGGGGAAAGCGAACAGCTAAAACTGGAACTTCAAAAGTGCATCAAGGAAGCCTATGATAGTACCCATCGCAATTCTGGGAAGAAGTTCCTTTTCTCGGACCATATCGATAAGATAGGCATAAAACCGCTGGTCAAGGAAATGGTAAAATCGGAACGTTTCCTGTTCCTAGAGAAATACCTGCCTACCTACGATAGGAGCTTGAGCAAAAGGGTACAGGAACAGTTCCAAAACGTAAAGGACAAGCTGTACGTTGCGGAATCCGTCAAGGAAGAACAACGTTTAAAAGGAAAGGCCGAACTTATACGACAGGCAAGCGAAAAACGTTTGTTCGATGCACCGAGACAACGGGGAATCCTCTTCGAACTTGTTCGAAGCCTTGGCACCGATTACGGTGGGGGCATGCTCCGATTTTCGAATTCCCATCGACATCAAGTCAAACTGAATATGGGTCAAATACCATTGCCGAAGCAAATCGACTTTTACGTTTCCCCAAGCTTTATCACGGAAAACGAAAAAGTATTGGACGGGCTTCTAAACGACAAAAACGAAAAAGAAATCCGCCCAAGCCCGACTGCGATATTCCTGCCCTTGATGTTCCCGAACCTTTATGCGGCCATGGCGAGTAAATATAGGGAGAGGTTTGAACGATTAAGTCTTAAATCCTATTGCCAATATGCCGCGCGCAAACAAATGTCCATCGAGAAATCCCCGAGGGATTATATAGAATTCTTTAATGCCAAAGGCTTTTATTTTGAAAGAAGGGAAGAGAGGCTTTGCGTCGGTTCGATATATTCGAATTATCCGGTAAGCGTTGCAATCTCCCCTAAAATTCAGGCCTATCTGGAATCGTCAAAAGACTTTAACATAGTGCTGAAAGGACAATCGGAAATCTTGGAAGACATTAAAACCTCTGGGCGCGACAATTTAAGAAGCCTCTGGGCTACACATTTAATAGAGCGGGGGCAGTACAAAAGGGCGGCCTATCTCTTCGTGTTGGACGGGGTAAGGCCAAATCTCCCGTTGCAGCAATTAGAATACCATATGCAGAACGGGTTGAAGCAAGCATTGGTTTCGGTTTCCCAAAAACAGGTGGCCAACAAACAAGCACGTCTTCTACGTAATGGTTTCTATGCCCTTGGAAATATATTGGGAGGCAAAGGTTATAAAGAGGAAGAACCGTTCAACGGGTTCAAGGACGAGTTCACGGATTTTACTAAATATAAGGGTAGGGGACTTTCGAAATAAATCCAAATTAGGTCAGTTTGATGACATATCACGCAACTCATTTAGTCTCAAAAAACCTTCGTTTTATGGGAATGAGATTTTCTTCCTAACTTCGATTGTTGCATTAAAAATCCAAAAAACATCAGTCCAATGAATTTTTCAAGGGCGGGAGTAAACGGGTTCGGTCTAACAATATTGGGATTATTTCTACTTTTCAGTTGTCATTCCCAAGAGGAATCCACGCGCTGCTTTTCAAAAGCAAAATACCAAGCAGGGGACGGCCCCGAAGGCATCAAGATCGCAGATGTCAATAATGACCGACACCCTGACATTATCATAGCTAACATCAAAAGCAATGATGTCTCTATAATGCTCAATGAGGGACGGGGAAATTTTATAGAGGCCCATGG
>JBATUY010000110.1:0-9597 GCA_049671465.1 Pricia sp.
AGAATGAAACAATGGCTGATACCTTTTTTGAAATCCATCCTTTAGCATTGAAATATAGAACCCAGTGTAGTCGCCATTGGAGGCTTTACATGAAAAATATCACCGCAAAAGGACAATGGTCGAACAAAAATCCATTTTCCGTAAGCGACACGTTGCGTACCGACAATCCGTATATAGCCGTTATTACCAGAGCGACTATCAGAAGGCGTATGCTGCTGAAGTTTTGGAGCCATGTACCCGAATCGCAGCAGTCTCTTGAAGGAAACGAAGGGCTGCTCTATACCAAAGGTGTCGGCGAGGTACCATTTGCGCAAATGGCTACCTTCAGTCTTTGGAAAGATAAGGCGTCACTCATGAAATATGCCTATGGCAGTGAAGGCCATAAGAAGGCCATCTTGAAAACACGTCAATTGAATTGGTACAAAGAAGAGCTTTTTTCCAGATTTCAGCCGTACCGCTCGGAAGGCGCTTTGGAAGAAGGAAACTTTGGCCTAGACTTTTAGGAAGTAGAGGTAAACAAAGAAAATAAGTTGCGCCGCGTAGAGATGCAATGCGAAAAATCGGTTTCCCGAAGTTTTCAGATAGCGGAGTATCCCCTGAAACAGTAAAGCCAGAACGAACCAAGTGATGTAATTTTCGATTGGAGCCAGACCGCCCTTGAATTCCCAAAAGTCAAAACGAGTAGCGCTGTGTTCCATAAAATAGTCCAAAAACGTCATAAGTGTCGCAGCGATAACGATTTTTACAGCTACCGATTTTGCGATGAATTCCGATATGCTTGCGGTGATAAAGGTTAATAAGGCCCAATACGCACCGATGAGGTAGGGAACGCCATCGACTTTCGGGCCGAAGTTGCCACCGTATTCATAGGTGCCGAATAGCAAGCCGTACTTGACGCCTATCCATTCCGCGAGCATTCCGCCCGAGAAGAAAATTAGAAAAGCCAATAGGTGTTTGGTAGTACGGATCGGATAGACCCAAATAAACAGAATTAAACAGATACAGAGGTTCAAGGGCGTCTTTTCAATGAACCAATCGACATAGCCTAAGGTAATTCCGATAAGTGCCGAAATGTGAAATAGCCATATGATGCCCGCTGCAATATATATCTGCTTCACAGTAATGTCTTTAGTCATGCGACGCTAGGTTTTGGAACAAGATCGCCAACAATTTTAGCCGAAAGCAAACAAAGGGGAATTCCCCCTCCCGGATGTACCGAACCCCCGCAAAAATAAAGGTTCTCAATGCGCCGCGAAAAATTGGGGTGCCTGAGGAAAGCTGCGAATTTGGTATTGCTTGCCGCGCCGTAGAGCGCACCGCGATACGAACCGGTATCCGCTTGAATGCCTACCGGGTCTAGTATATGTTCCACAGTAATCAAAGCTTCGATATCGGTTTTCAATATCCGGTTGATTTTGGCAATGATTACCTTGCGGGCCTTGGTGCGAAGCGCCTCCCAATCTTGACCGTAATCACTTGGGGCATTGATCATCACAAACCAGTTTTCGTGGCCATCGGGGGCATCCGATGCTTCATGTTTTGCCGTAATATTGATATAAACGGTGGGGTCGCCGCTCAAGCTTTTAGAATCGAAAAGGGCTTTAAATTCACCATGGTAATCCTCACTGAATAGAATATTGTGCAGATCAAGTTCTGGAAACCGCTTCGAAATGCCCCAATAAAAAATCAGGGCCGAACTTGAGCGTTCTTGTGACAATGTTTTTTTAGGTTTTTTTTCGTTGGGTAAGAGACGCTCATAGGTGGGAAAAATATCCATATTACTGATGACAATGTCGGCTGTATATCTTTCCAGTTCCGAGGTTACGCCAATAGCTTGCCCATTGTTCACCTCGATGCTTTCTACCCGTTCGTCTAAACGAAAACGGACACCTTGATCTTTGGCCAGCGCATAAAGGCTGTTGGTAATCTCATGCATTCCCCCTTTGGGAAAAAAAGTACCATAATGCATTTCGAGATGGGGAACCATAGACATTATGCCGGGTGTTTTGTAGGGCGAAGATCCGTTATAAGTGGCAAATCGATTGAATAGCTGACATAACTTAGGGCTCTTAAAGGTCTTTTTATTAAGCGCATTCAAGGTGGTGTTGACATCGAGCTTGCCAATTTGTAAGACGGCCTTGAGCGTATCTATCGATAAGTAAGTGTCGAGTTTATGAAGGGATTTCTCTAAAAAAAGGGAAGCGGTGAGGTCATATTTTTTATGGTTGTCTTTCAAATACCTAGCGATTTGCTTTTCAGGTTCACCGAAAACCTGCGCGGCATCTTTCACAAAAGCTTGTTTATCGGATGGAGCCGTGAAACGGATGCCGTCTTCCCAAAAATAGTTGCAGATATTGGTTTTTTGGATATATTGGAAAGCCGGTTTAGCGTCGAGATCAAAAAGTGCGAAGAGTTCCGTTACAAGATGGGGCATCGTAAAAAGCGATGGCCCAAGGTCAAAACGGTATCCTTCGAGATGTATGGCATGAAGTTTACCTCCAGGGTAGGTGTTGGCCTCTATAACTTCTACTTGGTACCCCGATGCCCGAAGACGTAGCGCTGTTGCAATACCGCCTATACCAGCACCTATCACAATCGCCTTTCCCATAAAGTTTTATTTTTTGAAATATTTAAAGGGTACGATAAGCATCCCGAAACATTCACTGTCTTCTTTGCCCAAATGTTTATGGTGCATTTTATGTCCTCTTCTAACGCCTTTGGCATACCAGTGATTCGCATTTCGGAAAAGTTTGAACCTTTGATGGATAAATATGTCGTGAACAATGAAATAGGCAATTCCGTAGGCCAAAATGCCAAAGCCAATGGCGTAGGCCCACCAAACCCCATTTGCCCCGAAGTAAAAACAGGTCATGCTAACGATGGCATAGAAAATAAAAAAGGCATCGTTACGCTCGAACCACGAATCGTGATCTTTGTGATGGTGGTCTTTGTGTAAAACCCATAAAAAACCGTGCATGATATATTTATGGGTAAACCACGCCATAAACTCCATGATACCAAAGGTTGCTAAAAAAATCAAAATCCAGAATACTGTCTTCATTGTTCCGCTTGATTATTGACTATTTAATACATTATATTAAAAAAAACGCTGTAGGGCACAAACTATCACACCATGTTTAACTTGTATTTGACATATGATCTAGCCAAAACACCGAATTTTTGATAATCGGGTACACGTATACGGGCACTTTTGATTTCCAAAGGTGGCGTGTTCTGTAGTTTGTTCAATAGTTTGTGATAGTATTTGTAGGCCGTATATACTCCGAATTTTGCGTCATTGGGCAATCTGATTATACCTGAATACCCGAGTTCGAAGTCAGCCTTGATATCGTTGACGATTCGATTTTTTGATTGTTCGTCCAATTCCATCAAATTGGTGTTGGGGAAATAGCTTCGGTTCAATCCTTCAAAATCGGCCTTCAAATCCCTTAGAAAATTTACCTTTTGGAACGCGGATCCAAGGGCCATGGCGCTTTCCTTCAAGGCGTTATATTTTTTTTCATCCCCTTTAACAAACACTTTTAAACACATGAGGCCGACCACGTCTGCAGATCCGTAGATGTATTCCCGATATTCCTCTTCGGTGCGGTAAACGCTTTTGTGAAGATCCATTCGCATACTTTTGAGAAAGGCCGCTACCAGTTCGTAGGGAATATTATATCTGTGATAGGTCTTCTGAAAAGAGTTCAGAATGGGGTTCAAACTGATTTTGTCGGCAATGGCGTTTTCGAAACTTTGAACAAATCTGTCAAAAAGTATCTCTTTCTCATAATCGTGAAACGTATCGACGATTTCGTCGGCGAAACGGACGAATCCGTAAATATTGTAAATGTCCGATCGAATCGAAGTAGAGAGCATTCTGGTCGCCAATGCGAACGAAGTGCTGTACGACTCGGTAACGATTTTACTACACTGATATGAAACTTGATCAAATGTGGCTTTCATAGCTAGGGATCGTTTATATTTTTTTTAATATCAAGTCGGCCACTAATTTTCCTGAAATTAGGGCTGGCGGTACCCCGGGACCCGGCACGGTCAATTGCCCCGTAAAGTATAGCTGTTCTACCTTATTACTTTTTAATTTCGGTCTCAAGAAAGCCGTTTGCTTCAACGTGTTTGCAAGCCCGTAAGCATTACCATTGTACGAGTTGTACTGCTCGACAAAATCGTTAACACAGAACGATTCCTTAAATATAATGTTATTTCTTACATCTTGCGCCGTGCGGGTTTCAAATCTATCCATGATGAGGTCAAAATATTGCGTTCGCAATTCAGGCGTGTCGGAGAGTCCGGGGGCGATGGGAATCAGAAAAAATCCGGCTTCGCAATTTTTTGGTGCCATTTCATCATCGGTGACGGAAGGGAAATTAGCGTAGAACAAGGGGTTTTTGGGCCACTGTGGGGTGTCATAAATTTCTTGGGCGTGCCGCTCGAAGTCGGTATCGAAAAACAGATTGTGGTGCTCTATATTTTTCAGCTTTTTATCGAAGCCCACATAAAAGAGCAGCGATGAAGGTGCAAAGGTGCGACTGGCCCAGTAGGCTTCGGAGTACTGCCGATATTTTGGGTCCATCAGGGTTTCGGAGTGATGGTAATCGGCGCCGCTCAACACGATATCGGAGGATATTTCATTTCCGTTCACTTGAATACCCGTGGCTTTCTGTTCTTGTATCAGGATTTTCTCGACCGGACTATCGGTGTGTATCTCAACGCCCAAACTGATGGCCAGTTGCCGCATCGCGGTGATGATTTCATACATACCGCCTTTAGGATGCCAAGTGCCCAAACCAAAATCGGCAAAATTCATAAAACTGTAAAATGAAGGGGTCTGACTAGGTTTAGCTCCTAAAAACAACACTGGAAACTCCAACGCTGAAATCAATTTCGGGTTTTTGAATTTTTTTCGCACCTGACCGCTGATGGTCTTAAAAAATTGATCGACACGCATGGCAGTTTCCGGGGTGATGAGTTCAAAAGGCGAGAGACCAGGGCGGAGTACCACTTTATTAATGGCGATATCGTAGTTTTTTTTTGCCTTTGCGATAAATTTTCTGAGATGTACGGCGCTCCCGGGTTCGATCCGTTCGAATTCGGCACATATCTTGTCCATAGAATCGCCTATGGTGATCGTTTCGTCGGAAAAGAATATTTTGTAGGCAGGATCAAGCTTATCCAACCGATAATAATCCGAGGTCTTCTTTCCGAAATGCGCAAAAAATTTATCGAAAATATCGGGCATCCAATACCAGCTGGGGCCCATATCAAAGGTAAATCCGTCTCTTTTTAATTGTCTAGCCCTACCACCGACCGTAGCGTTCTTTTCATAAATGGACACCTGATGTCCTGCTTTTGCAAGATGGCAAGCGGCCGCCATAGACGAAAACCCTGAACCGATAACGGCAATTTTTTTCTGCATGGGATTTGATGAATTTTTCATATCAATATTGGAAACGGCCTATAGCCGTTCGATAACCTGGTCCATAGACGAAAAAATCTTTACATATTCAGGTAGCTTCTTTTCTTCAATGTATTGGATTTGACGGCCCAATAACCAGAGATTGGGATTGGGATAGGACTCCGCTATCGATGCGAAATCGGCGATGTAGCCATCGACTTTGTCCTTTTCGGGTTTTGCGCTGAGGTAAGAAATAAAGTGAAGGTTGTCGAAATATTTCATCACATCGGCCAAATTGCCTAAGGGTACCGTCTGGCCGAGGTAGATGGACTTGTACCCGCTGAGCACGATTTCGTAGTTAAGATAAAGCAGTCCGATATCGTGAATTTCGTTCTCTGGAAGAAAGGGTACAAATATCTTATCGGTATTGACCGGTTCTATATGTTGTAGCTTCTCGGTATTGGTCAAAATTTTCTGCTTGATCAAATTGGTGATGAAATGCTCGTGTGCCGCACTGATCGTATCGGTCTGCCATAGCACGCCCAATTCTTTGAGTAATGGAATAAAGATGTCCCTGAAAATTTCACGGAAAGACTTTTCCATCAGCAATGTATTGTATGTACTCATGAAAAGGGTCTGGTCAAAATTGATCATAGCTAACTTAAATGCATTGATCGAATGACTTTTAGTGCTGTTTTCGGCTATCATCTCGCGTACCATCAAAGGAATTTCCTTTTCCGGAATCTTCGCAATTTTCGATATTTTGAAACCGCCGTTGTACAGGAGGGTAATATTAAGCAGTTTCTGAAGACTTGCCAGACTGTAGGTGCGAATGTTGGTGCGCGTTCTTTCAGGGGACAAAAGGTTGTAGCGCTTTTCCCAAATTCGTATGGTGTGCGCCTTAATCCCTGAAAGGTTCTCCAAATCTCGAATACTAAAAAACTTTTTTATATTGTTCATGTATTTTGTTCGAACGTTAAACAAATTTACGATTAAATCATCCTAGGTACAAGTCAGGGCTAAATTTCTGTATAAGTTTCCGCATTTTCCACGTATTGTCCAAATAAAAAACCCATCCTCCGATAGAAGATGGGTTTCAGTGCGCACGAGAAGACTCGAACTTCCACGACCTAATGGCCACCAGCCCCTCAAGCTGGCGCGTCTACCAATTCCGCCACGTGCGCATTTTTCGATAGGGATGCAAATATAAAATTAACTTTTCGTTTTTTTCTAAAATTTCTTTCAATCTATCGGATAACGGCAATTTACCAAAAGAAGAAATTATCGGACGGTGGTGATATAGCTTCTTAAATTTCCTTCAAGTTTGCGGCACCTTCGATAATAAGTTCCATATTTTGAGGAGTCAGCGGCTTTACGAAATATTCTTTGACCATAGCGTGTTCTTTCGCCCTGTTGATATCTGAGGAAACCCTGGAGGATGAGGTCAAAAATATGTCAGGATATGCCTTTTCATTCAGTATGAACCCCAATTGATTCAAAAACTCCCAGCCCTTGATGTCCGGCATGCTAAGGTCAAGGATTATGATATCTGGCTGCCCGTTGTTCGGTGTCTCCGGATCCATCAATTCTACCAGGGCGGTATGGGTGTTATCAAAGCAGCGCACATTGCAATGAATACCAGCCTGGCGAATTTTGATCTTGGCGTTGAACTGCGCAACAAGATCGTCATCGATAATCCATATGTAAGGCGCAAGCATATCACTCATACTGAAAATTTTTTCTTATTGCGAAGCGTATTTTCAAATTCTGACCGAACCTCAAAGTAAAAGAATACAATATTCAAATGCAAGAAATAACTTATATAAAAAGCGGTGTAATCTTAGTGGGCAATATTAAATTTTTGGTTCCCTCAATACGTTCATTTTAATTGCCAATTACAGTAGGGGGCTTGCCGAACGAGAAAACGATGCGCTGAGCGGAAACTGCTAAAGTAGATATTGAACGCTTTGAAATATTCGTGAGCTGCAACTGCAGCGGGTTTGAAATTGAGTATTTTTATCGACATGCTATTTCAATCGATAACTATATCTGGAGATGGTCGAACCACGGTACGGAAATTTTTCGGATACATTATTATTGGGATACAAAATTCAAGGGAATGATAAAAAGCTGGAATACCAAGGAATTACTAGAACTGGAACGGTTCTACGGTGTGAGTCTTATCAATAAAATATCGGGCTATAAGAGCGCCAATTTGATTGCTACAAAGTCGAAAGAAGGGAACACGAACCTGGCCGTATTCAATTCCGTAATTCACGTCGGCGCCAAACCGCCCTATCTTGGGTTTTTGCTTCGGCCGCATACGGTAGAGCGGCATACCTATGAAAATATTTTATCTACCGGTTTTTTTACCGTGAACCAGATTACTTCCGAAATCCATAAGAAGGCACATCGTACCTCCGCCAGTTACCCCCGAGAGGTTTCTGAATTCGCGGCTTGCGATTTACAGGAGTGTTATTCTGAAGGTTTTCCGGTGCCGTTCGTCGGCGAGAGTGCCATAAAAATAGGATTGTCTTTCGTTGAGGAAAATCCGATAGCCTGTAACGGTACCATTTTTATCGTAGGTAAAATTGAGACGCTTTTGCTGCCGGAATCCGCAATTTCGGATGATGGCGACGTACTTCTAGAGCAGCTAAACACTATCGCAATCGGAGGGCTAGATACCTACTATTCGGCCAAGAAACTCGGCAGATATGCCTTTAGCAGACCCAATGAAGAGGTTGAGGATATTTCGTGAGAGCACAGACGTGCAGTACACCAAAAAAAGGCCTCCAATGGTTTGGAAGCCTTTTAAGACCAGTAGCGTGAGGGGGACTTGAACCCCCGGCCTCCGGGTTATGAATTCTGGGTCATTTGGACTGATATGGTCTTAAAATCATTGGTAATCAACTGTTTACGAGATAATTGTAAATTCATTAGCTGTTTATAAAACCATATAAATACATATAAAACCACCAAATGTTGTACATATGTTGTACATAGATTTTGTATATTTATGGTTGTAAGATAAATAGTTATGGCGACCGTAAAAATTGTATTGCGTAAAAATTATCAAAAAAAAGACGGTTCTTTCCCTATTACTTTAAGATTGACAAAAGACAGGAAATCAAAATTCTTATTTACCGGAGAATATATTCTATTAAAGGATTGGGATGAAAAGAAAGGATTGGCTAAAAAAAGCCATCCCAATTCTGCTAGATTGAACCACATGTTATTGAAAAAAGTGACAGAAGCAAACGATATGGCTTTAGATAGCGAAGCAAATGAAAAGCAGCAAACTGTCTCAACTATCGTAAAGAGAATTATTGGCGAGGATAGTTATGATTTCTTTAAGATCAGCGAAATTTTCCTTGGAAATCTTCTCCGAAGGAAAAAGTTTAATCAGCACTACAATCAAGAAAAAAGATTGAACATTTTCAAAGAATTTTTGGGAAGAAGCGAACTTTTCTTTGCGGATTTAGACGTTTCGCTTCTAAAAAGTTTTGAAACACATCTCCTGTACGAAAGAAAAGTTGCACCAAGAACGGCAGTTAATTATTTAATGCTAATCCGCACAATATACAATTTTGCCCGAAAGGAGTATTCGGTGGATGACCGAAGCTATCCATTTGGAAAGGGTAAGATTCAAATTAAATTTCCCGAAACAGAAAAAATAGGATTGAATAAAGAGGAAGTGCAACTATTGGAGACTGCAAGGGAAATTACGCCAGCACAACAACTGGCCGTAAACACTTGGTTAACGAGCTTCTATTTTGCGGGAATTAGAGTTGGGGACGTTGTAAAGCTTAGATGGTCCGATTTCAAAGATGATAGGCTCTATTATCGAATGGGCAAGAACAAGAAACTTGTTTCCCTTAATGTCCCTGATAAAGCAAAAAATATTTTAAAATGCTATAATTCGTCGAAGAAACTTGCTAACGACTTTATTTTCCCATATCTAAAAGATATTGACCTTCAAGATGAGAAACTGATCGCTACACGAATTAAAACCATAACGAGAAACCTAAATCGACGCTTGGAAATTGTTTCCAAAAAACTGGGAATTGAAAAAAAACTCAGTATGCATATAGCTCGCCATAGCTTCGGTAATATTTCTGGGGATAAAATACCCATTCAAATGCTTCAAAAGTTGTACAGACATTCTTCTATAACTACTACCA
>JBATUY010000111.1:0-5047 GCA_049671465.1 Pricia sp.
ATGTTACTGTCGATGTAGGTTTCGGGGTTCTCGATACTATAACGGACCCCGGCTTGAGCTGCCAAATTACAGACGATTTGTATATTCTCTTCCTTGAACAATAAAGGCAGCGCCTCACGGTCTTCAAGTTTCATGCGCACAAACGATAGGCTATCGCCATGTTTTGAGCTCGAGCAGGTCTCGTTAAATATTTCGGCATCTTTTCGGGCTATGCCAAGTTGCTTTAAACGGTCAAATTTCAAGTCGACACTGTAGTAATCATTTATATTATCAAGCCCTAGAACTTCAAATCCTCTTTTTAAAAGCGCTTCGCATAGATGATATCCTATAAAACCGGCCGCACCGGTGACCAATATTTTCATGACTGCCCGATTTTATAATAATGAAATCCTTTTTCTTCCATGGTTTCCTTAGATAGAAGCCGTCTTCCATCGAATAAAAAGGCAGGCTTGAGCATGTTGGTATAAATACTATCCCAATTATAGGTTTTGAACTCGTCCCATTCGGTCAAAATAGCTATAGCGTGCGCTTCCTGGGCCGCCTTCATAGGATCGGTGACCACTTTTAGAAGGCGTCGGTTTTCTTCGGGAGACCTGGTTTCTAGATAATCAAGATCGGCATAAATACGCTCTGCGGATACCTTTGGGTCGTAGACCGTTATCTCGGCGCGTTCTTCCAACAGCGCGTCAGCTACATAAATCGCTGCGGATTCACGGGTATCATTGGTGTCTTTCTTGAAGGCCCATCCGTAGAAAGCTATTTTTTTGCCGGAAACGGTGTTATATAAGGTGGAGATGATGTGGTCGGCAAATCGTTTTTTCTGATGGTCGTTCATGATGATGACCTGTTCCCAATAATCGGCTACTTCCTGCAGTCCGAAACTTCGGGAAATATAGACCAAATTCAAAATATCCTTTTGGAAACAACTTCCGCCAAAGCCGACAGATGCGTTCAAGAATTTCGAGCCGATCCGGCTATCGGTGCCAATAGCCCGAGAAACTTCCGCAATATTCGCATCGGTACGTTCACAAAGAGCTGATATGGCGTTGATGGATGATACCCGTTGGGCCAAAAAAGCGTTGGCGACCAGCTTAGAAAGTTCGGAAGACCAAACATTGGTCTGCAAAATTCGGTCTTCGGGCAGCCAGTGGGCATAAATGGAGCTCAAGGTGTCCTTGGCCGCTTTTCCCGAGGGGGTGTCATCGCCACCTATGAGCACGCGGTCAGCGTTCAAAAGATCATCGACGGCCGTACCTTCTGCCAAGAATTCGGGGTTGGACAGAATTTCGAAATTGACATCGTTTCCGGTGTTTTCGAGAATACTTTTTATGGCACTGGCCGTTCTAACCGGAAGTGTCGATTTTTCAACAACGATCTTATCCGTTTTGGCGACCTTCGCAATATTTCGAGCGCAAAGTTCCACAAATTTCAGATCCGCCGCTTGGCCTTTTCCTTTACCGTAGGTCTTGGTCGGCGTATTCACCGATATGAAAATGATTTCTGCCTCGTCGATTGCTTTGTCCACTTCTGTTGAAAAAAACAAATTTTTACCGCGATTGGCACCAACGATTTCTTTGAGACCCGGCTCGTAGATGGGCAGTTTGTCTAGGTCTTCATCGTTCCAGAGGTCGATACGTTCTTGGTTGATGTCGACCACGGTCACTTGTATTTCTGGACATTGACTGGCAATTACCGACATGGTTGGGCCACCGACGTAACCGGCACCGATACAACAGATTTTACTTACTTTTTTCAAGAGGATATTTTTTAAAGTTTTGAAGGATAGGTGGTGCTTCCGACGGAGCGTGCTACAATAGAAAGGTATTTCTTAATTACAGTTTAGATAACGTACACAATACGTTTTTATTCTTTTTCACCCTTCTATTTCCCTATCCTCGTCATTTTTCGAAGTGCAAAGATTACTAAATTACTGAATAAAAAGAGCGATTTGTCGTTAAAAAGTTGAATTCATGGGTGATTACATCTTGATGTATACTTACGGTATTTCAACAGCTTTCTTACACATTGTATAGTATTTAGGGAGTAGCCGCCTTAAAGTTCCGATGTTTGTTTTTATATTCGTTAAAATTTTAAACCTGACCACAATTGAAAAGAATACTGATTACTGGAGCTGCGGGATTTTTGGGATCTCACCTGTGCGACCGTTTCATTAAAGAAGATTACCATGTTATCGCCATGGATAATCTTATCACTGGCGATTTACGGAATTTAGACCATCTTTTTAAATTGCCCAACTTTGAATTCTATCATCACGACGTTACCACTTTCGTAACCGTGCCCGGTAAGCTTGACTATATTATGCATTTTGCATCCCCGGCCAGTCCGATCGACTACTTGAAAATACCCATCCAAACCTTAAAAGTGGGTGCCTTGGGCACACATAATCTCTTAGGCTTGGCAAAAGAAAAGGGCGCTAGAATTTTAATTGCTTCAACCTCGGAAATATACGGTGATCCACTGGTACATCCGCAGACCGAATCCTATTATGGAAACGTCAATACTATCGGACCTAGGGGCGTTTATGATGAGGCCAAGCGTTTTATGGAATCTATTACCATGGCCTATCATCGCTTTCACGGCCTAGAGACACGAATCGTAAGGATATTCAATACCTACGGTCCTCGAATGCGCCTGAACGATGGCCGTGTAATACCGGCTTTTATTGGGCAGGCACTGCGGGGTGAAGATTTGACTGTATTCGGCGATGGTAGCCAGACCCGTTCTTTTTGTTTTGTGGATGATGAGATCGAAGGCATATATCGATTATTGCTAAGCGATTATGCCCTTCCGGTCAATATTGGAAACCCCCATGAAATTACGATTAAGGATTTTGCGGAGGAAATCGTACAGTTGACGGGTACCGATCAAAAAATCATTTACAAACCTTTACCAAAAGATGATCCCATGCAGCGACAGCCCGATATCACAAAGGCAAAGAATTTACTGGGATGGGAGCCGAAAGTTTCGAGAGCCGATGGTATGAAAATGACCTACGACTACTTTAAATCGCTACCTGAAGAAGAATTGTATAAAAAAGAGCACAAAGATTTTGAGAAATACAACAGAAAGTGAATTTTAGGATATATAGTCTCTAGTGGATTGCCCATAGCGTAAATTCAAGTCTTTGACCTTGAAAAGATAACGTATAAAAATTGTGATATTTTTAGCATAAATTTACTATCTTACTCCCTCCATATAAGGCTATGAAAAAGTCTTTTGCTCGCATTTAAACGTATTTATGATCATGTGGGCAAAATTGTGATGGGTTGACCGATTTTTTTGACACATTCGCCCGATTAAATAGTTTCCCACCACAATACAAAGTAATTTTACCGTCCCAAATCAAGAGCCAGTTATTGGTTCACTATGAAATTAAAAGGACTCCGGTCTAAAACTTATAGCTTTTGAAAACTACGGTATACGATAAAATATGGTTGTCTTCCCCCCACATGGGCGGTTCTGAAGAAACCTACGTGAAAGAAGCCTTTGATACAAACTGGGTAGCGCCACTTGGCCCCAATGTCAACCAGTTCGAACGGGCGATTGTCAATTATGTAAACGAAGAGGTTCATGTCGCCGCATTGAGCTCAGGTACGGCCGCTATTCATTTGGCCCTAGAATTGCTTGGAGTCACTAGGGGCGATGAAGTAATTTGTCAAAGCTTTACCTTTTCCGCTTCCGCCAACCCGATTATGTATTTAGGCGCTACTCCTGTTTTTGTGGATAGTGAAAAGGATACTTGGAACATGTCTCCCGATTTATTGGAAAAAGCTATTCTTGACCGAATCGCCATTGGTAAAAAACCAAAGGCAATTGTGGCGGTCCACTTATATGGCATGCCATACAAGGTTCAAGAAATTTCTAAAATTGCCCAAAGTTATGGTATTCCTATCGTAGAAGATAGTGCAGAGGCTTTGGGAAGCTCCTATAAAAATAGAAAGTGCGGCAGTTTTGGCGACGTCGGTATATTCTCGTTCAACGGTAATAAGATTATAACCACCTCCGGCGGCGGCGCGTTGATAGCAAAGAATCAAGAAATAAAAAATAGAGCGGTCTTTCTGGCCACTCAGGCGAGAGACGATGCCCCGCACTATCAACATTCTTCGGTAGGATATAACTATAGAATGAGCAACGTGCTCGCAGGTATCGGTCGCGGCCAGATGGAAGTGCTTGACCAAAGAGTGGCCGCCCGCCGTAAGAACTTTGAATTTTATAAGAAACATTTGTGTCATCTTCCGGAAATTGAGTTTTTAGAGGAGCAAGAAGGCTTCTTTTGTAACCGTTGGTTGACTTGCTTATTGACTCCCTCTTTTGAACATCGGGAAAAAATTCGACTGGCTCTTTTAGAAGAAGATATCGAATCCAGACCCTTATGGAAACCCATGCACCTGCAACCAATTTTTACAAATTTCCCCAATTTCAGCGACGGAACGTCCGAAAATCTCTTCGATAGGGGCCTTTGTTTGCCCAGTGGTTCAAACCTGAACGAAGATGATTTAAAGAGAGTCATAACACTTATCCTAAAAAACCGATAAAATGATCAAAGAGTATTTAGTAAGCAACGCTCATAGGTACGCGTCTAAGTGGCTCGTACTGGTTATAGATATTTGCATGGTGTCCATTTCTTTTGTGCTATCATATCTCATTCGTTTCAACCTGACCTTAGATTTTGAAATGGACAAACTGTTCATTCAGTTGCCGATTGTAGCATTGATCGCAGCGGCCGCTTTTTTGTTTACAGGGTCTAATAAAGGAGTGGTCAGGCATACCGGTGTAAGAGATGTATACAATATATTCAACGCTATCTGCCTTTCTAGCATATTGTTGATAACCATTGTCCTCTTCAATCGGGAACTTGGTATTTTAGAAAATTTTACCGTCCCTTTAGGCATCATTATTATCCATAGCCTCTTATCGTTCATTGCGATGACGGCATCACGCTATGTTTTTAAGGCCCTATACAGCAATCTTATGGCCCAAGGTTTTAAAAACAACAAAAATGTTTTGATATACGGTGCCGGAGAAT
>JBATUY010000112.1:0-14480 GCA_049671465.1 Pricia sp.
ATCATAATGAAATTGAAGGCCTTGGGGTGTTTTACCGCGCCGAAGATGCAGCCTGTTGTTGAGTGGGAGGTTTCCGTGAATTAATTTAAAGTTTTCATTGGTTTAAAGTCCGATGGCCACCTCGTAACGCTTCTGGACTGCGGTTTTGTATTGGGAACAATCTTAAGCCTTGAATTTTAATCCTGTTGAATCATATCGAATCTTAATTTTTCATTGGGCAAAGCATCCGCCAACGGTTACTCCTTCCCATCCACATAATCCTGCAAATACGAAAAGCGTTCCGTAAGCTTCCCGTTTTGTGTCATGCGGGCGCGTTCAAGTACGCCGTCTCTATCCCCGTTAAAAAAAGCGGGAATCACATTTTTCACAAAAGCCTCTCCAAAACCTTCACTGGCATCCCTGGGTAGTTCGCAGGGCAGATTGTCTACCGCCATTACTGCGATAGCTGATTTGTTTTTGTAATCGACTTCCTGCTCCGTTTTCGGATGGTATCCGTATATCGGTTTCGCAATCGTAGAGGGACGGATGGTACTAGCGACGGGTCCGTCGATATCACAACTGACATCGGCGACGACCTTTATCTTGAAATCGGGATGCTTGGCATCTTCCCGGGTGAAAAGGTACGGCGCCCCTTGCCCGTAAAAGTGGCCGGCAATATAGTAATCGGTCACCTCGGCAAAACGGAAAAAGTTGGATTTATAGTCGCCGGGGTTTTCGAAAAAATCGACTTTGTTGCCACGTACGCCATCCTTGCGCTTATTGTATTCGCCGGCATCGATTTGGCAATAGACAGGTTCGTTGAATTCCTCAGAAAGATATTCCGAAACAGTAACGCGTCGCATGCCCATACCGTCGAGCATTTCACGCGATCCGTTGCCTACCCGGCCCCTTCCGGTCAGTAGCACTTTTATGTTGGGCAGGGTAATTCTTTTTAGGGCATCGATCAGCGCCAATTGGTTCGGAAGCTTTTCCGCTTTGGGCAACGTGAACAAGTCGTATTTGAGTCCGTATGCGCGAAAACCGTTATACGCGCCAACGATGCCTGCATATCTTCCAAAGGCGACAAGGCGCTGCTCTTTAATGTTCGTAATGACCTCATGGTCGTAGAGTTCAATGTTCTTTTCCAATATCGCCCTTAGCAAATCGCGATTGTACGATTGTTTTTTAAAGGTATGCGAAAAGAAAAAATACTTTTTATTAGGGATAAGCGCGTCGATAGGGACCTCTTTTACGCCTAGCAGGACGTCACATTCCTCCATTTTTGAGGCTACCGGTATGCCCGCCGCCTTATATTCGGCTCCGGTATAGGTGCGAATGGGCGAGGGCTCGACAATGATTTCAGCCGTTTCGTATTTGGCCAATATTTCTTGACAGGCCTTTGGCGGGAGTACGACCCGTCTGTCGGGCGGATTTTTACGTTCACGGATGATTCCGAATTTCATAGTTATTTTTTACTGCGCTATCCGGTAGATAGAATGGCACATTATTTGCCTTAAAAATAGCGTGAAATGCAGGTACGCACAAGTTACCGCGCCAATATATTTATAGAACGGGTAATTTGATTAACTTTGCAATCCTTTTACGGGGCCGACTGGTTTTGACAGCGAGACCAATGGCAATGTAAGCATGCCGAGCGCTGGGGTACAGCTCGTAAATATCATACTTCACACTTTTAATTGGCGAATCTAATTACGCTCTTGCCGCGTAACCTGAATTATAGTAAGGTTATGCCTCGTCTCCACAAGGTGGAGAAGCGAGATGTCCCTGAACAGCCCTTGTTGACGGCGGTTCATTTCGGGGCACCATAAAAGTCAACACAAGGATGTCGTTCGCTTTGGCGGCATCACCAAAACTTAAAGAAGCTAAGTGTACGTTAGGCGGTTTCCGGTCAGGCGTGCATCGAAAACCAATCGGAAACTAAGCATGTAGAAGGCATTGTAATTGCTTGTTTGGACGAGGGTTCGAATCCCTCCGGCTCCACTAGAATGGTACCATTTGAAACCATAGACCCTGTAATCATATGATTTACAGGGTTTTTAATTTTATTTGAATCCATTTATATTCAAATAAAAAGTGATCTATTCGGTGAGTACTTTTTTCCACAAAAAAAACTCACCAATTTCCTTGTAATTAACTGAAAATATGTTAATTATGAAAATGCTATTTTTACCTCCATAGCCTAGATTTAATAACCAAATGCTGTACACTGCACTATCTTAATAACAATTTTGTTATATAACGTTTTTGCTATATATTCGCTTTGAGAAATCGAGAGCTCTCATACGGATGGTTGAAAAAGATGGCTGGTACATCGTTAGAACCAAAGGAAGCCATCACCATTTTAAACATCCGAGGAAAAAAGGTCTCGTAACTATACCGCATCCCAAGAAAGATATTCCAATGGGAACGGTAAAATCAATTTTAAGACAAGCAGGGCTTCTATGGTTCAAAACGCTTCCTTATAAGTGATAAGATTAAGGGAAAATCATAACACAAAAGAATGAGCAAGGGAAAAGTGATAAAAGTATTCGTAGAAAAAGCAGATGATGGTACTTACTGGGGTACTACGCAAAATATCCCTGGAGTGGTAACTGCCTATGGAAATTCATTAGAGGAATTGAAAGATAATTTAAAAGTTGCTTTCGATGACTATATTGAAGTGGCCGAGGAAGAAAAAGAAGATTGGGTTAAAGACGTAAAAAAAATGACCGATTGGGATTACCGAATGGATTTACAGGCCTTTTTCTATCTTATTCCGGAGGTCAAGATTTCAGCCATTGGAAAAAAGGCAAGAATCAATGAATCTTTGATGCGCCAGTACGTTTCCGGTAAGGCAGCTGCTTCCGAGGAAAGGGTGAAGCTTATTGAAAAAGTTATTCATGAATTGGGGAGGGAATTGCAGTCAGTATCTTTTTAGTTTGCGATATCGGAATATTTCAAAATGTTGGCAAATCGTACCATATGAATTCAAATAATTCGGTTTAAAGGAAACTGTTTTTAAGCTTCTCGAACAATTACTTCTCTGGGCCTCGGGTCTCAACCCAGTGTCTATGGTAATAATCGGGCCCCCGACATTCTGGTGGCCCAATCCGCTCAACACTACATCTTGGTTGTCGATAAAAGGATTCAATCTTGAAAATACCGAAATTATGTTCCGAGACTGAAAATAATCAAATAGCCCGGCAACGAATTTGGAATTGTCGAAGGAATCGGAAAGGCCGCTACATAACGGGCCTGCATAGCCTGATACCGACGTCGCATCCATATTGGTAGTCCCTTGAATATTTCCGATTAAAATAGGCAAGGCAATTTCGGTTTGGTCTGCTATAAATAGAAAAATCCCTTCTGCTTACGAAAGCTGTCGAAAAAGTACTTGAAAATCGGTTTAACGGGAAATATTTAGACAGTAATGAAGCTTTAAAACTCAGTTTAATATGACAACATTGATTTTTCAAACGTGAGACGACAGACCCGCTGTGGCGTATTTGGTAAAATAAAGGAGCTAAAACCAATCGGCCATCCAGGTGGTAATTATACAATAGAATGAATTTAACGCATTTCCCTGCTCAATCGCAGTCCATAAACCACATTTTAGTAGTATCTATATGTCATGGGGAATAAGCTTTGGGTAGGACTCCGGATTTCACATAAAAACAGTGAGAATATATGATGCTATTAAACATAGATATCGTCTTGCCATTTACCGACCCGGTACTTAAATTTTTGATAATTCTACTTATCATCCTTTTTGCCCCTATATTACTTAACAAACTGAAAATTCCCCATCTTCTTGGATTGATCATAGCGGGTGCCATTATAGGGCCGAAAGGATTCAATTTGATGGAACGCGATAGTGGCATCATTCTGTCCGGTACGGCCGGGCTTTTGTACATCATGTTTTTGGCGGGGCTCGAAATCGATTTGGCCGATTTTAAAAAGAACAGTAAAAAAAGTCTGGTTTTCGGTCTTTACACCTTTCTCATTCCCATGATCATGGGGATTTCCGCAGGAATTTATGTATTGAACCTATCCGTACCTACATCGGTACTGCTGGCCAGTATGTTCGCATCGCATACCCTTATTGCCTATCCATTGATCAGCAAACTGGGTGTTGCTAAAAACAGGGCGGTCAATATTGCCGTTGGGGGAACATTGATTACCGATACGTTGGCCCTTCTTGTTTTGGCCGTAGTCGTCGGGATGACGACCGGGGATGTCGGCACCGGATTCTGGTTAAAGTTATCCGTTTCCATTATTTTGTTCGGCTGTGTCGTCCTTCTGGTTTTCCCCCTTGTCGGAAGATGGTTTTTTAAACGCTTCGATGATTATATTTCGCAATATATTTTTGTTTTGGCCATGGTGTTTCTCGGTGCGTTTCTCGCCGAATTGGCGGGAATCGAACCCATTATCGGGGCATTTCTGTCCGGTCTCGCCCTAAATAGGCTTATTCCCCATACTTCGCCATTGATGAACCGAATCGAATTTGTCGGTAATGCCATTTTCATTCCCTTCTTTTTGATAGGTGTGGGTATGCTCATCGACTACCGCGCTTTTTTTAAGGACTCGGATACCATCAAAGTCGCCTTCGTAATGGTCGCTGTGGCCACCACTGCCAAGTTCGTTGCCGCCTGGTTGACCCAAAAGACCTTTAGGTTCTCCGCGGACGAGCGGAGACTGATATTTGGACTCAGCAATGCGCAGGCCGCCGCAACGCTGGCAGCTGTCTTGGTAGGATACAATATTATCATAGATACCACGCCATCCGGAGTACCTGTACGGTTGTTAAACGAAAGCATATTGAACGGAACGATATTAATGATTTTGGTCACTTGTACGATAGCCACCCTTATCGCCCAACGGGGAGCTAGGAACATCGCTTTGTCCGAAACTGTGGATACCATTGACCCAGAAAATACCGGTTACCTGGAGAAGATACTTATCCCGATACATTATGCGGAAACTACCGAAGAACTAATAAATCTTGGGGCAACCATTGTATCGCGCAAGCATAAAAACGGATTATATGCCCTTACGGTCGTATCCGAGGAAGAGCCGAATACCTCTTCATACAAAAACGCAAAGAAAAACTTGGAAAATGCGGCCAAGATCGCATCGGGAACCGATAATCATTTGCATCAAATTCTCAGATATGATATAAATACCGTAAACGGCATCTCGAACGTGGTCAAAGAGCACGAGATTACCGACCTAATTCTAGGCCTGCACGTGAAGCAAGGAATTTCGGACTCCTTTTTGGGAAATCTAACGGAAGGTATTTTGACGAAATGTAATACAACAACCCTACTATACAGACCGCTGCAACCTTTGGGCACCGTCAAGCGTCATTTGATCATCGCCCCCCCTAATGCGGAAAAGGAAGTAGGTTTTCCGTTTTGGTTACTCAAAATATGGAACATTGGCCGGAACTCCGGGGCAAAAATGGTATTCTATGGAACTGTGGAAACGCTCCGGCATATCAAAAAGGTTCAGTCTGACTATCCAATCGAATGTGAATTTGAAAATTTTGACGATTGGGAGGATTTCTTGGTGCTATCCAGAAATTTTAGAAAGGATGATAACCTCATTATAGTATTGAGTAGAAAGCATAATCTCTCCTACAATGGTCATATGGCCAAAATACCTGTTTATCTCAATACGTATTTTGAGGAATATAGCTTTATGGTTGTCTATCCAATGCAATCAGGTCTTACTGATGTTTCACAGATAGATTTCAAAAATAGTGCGTATATTTCATTGGTGACATTCGAGGACATCAGCGGTAGAATTTCAAGGTTGTTCGGGAGAAAGTGAATATGATTGGGATACATCCAAGTATTTGACGAATTGCAGCAAGCGAAACGAAAAATTTTCCAAATTTATAATGCAAACATATCATTCGTTCCGATATCTTTCCATGATTTCCCTGAAGAGTTCTCCCGTGCCGGGCGGTGTATAGGAAATGGCATTGGCGCCTGCTTCGACGGCCATACGGATAGTTTCGTTGGTCTTTCCACCAGTAGCAATAATGGCCACTTCGCTGTCTATGTCACGAATCCGCTTGACAATGTCGGCGGTCTTAGATGCGCCCGAGACATTAAAAATATCGATGCCGGCATCGATCCGTCCCTTGATGTCATCTTTTTCCGATACTATCGTAATAGTAACGGGGATATCGATTTTTTCTTTTAATCTTTGTATCAGCTCATTCGGGGCAGGCTTGTTCAGCACCACGCCCAGAGCTCCTTGAAAATCGGCATGAACCGCCAATTCTACAGATCGCTCACCGGTCGTGAGCCCTCCACCGACCCCACAAAAGATAGGTTTATCGGCGGCCAGTATCAGTGCTTGGGATACGGTCGGCTGTGGGGTAAAGGGGTAGACCGCGATAATTGCATTGGCGTTCGTATTGCGGATTATGGCCACATCGGTACTGAAAAGAAATGATTTTATCAATTGCCCGAATACACGTATGCCCGAACATTCGTTAATGATTTCAGGAACTTCTACGATGTTTTTTCTGAGTCTGCTACCAAATGTCGGGATTTTTTTCATGAACTATATACGTTGATTCCCATTTGAAAGGTTAGGTGATAATTAATTATATTCCATAAAATTACTCCTAAACGGGCAGTGACGGCTACCCACTACGACATCAATTGTTAAACTTGAGGTGCGAGAGACAATTTTCCTAAGTTATAGCCATACTTCTCTAGTGGAAATGGACGTCTATTACTCGAACCAATATTTTATCAAAATCGGACGCATTTGACCAGACTTACAGGTTTTTATTTCTTGAACGCCGTATTTTTAAACAAAAGTAGTAGCATCAACAAGTAGTAGCATCAACATGTTTCGATACGCGGTACTTATTTTGTAAAAGGTATAACCTTGAACCGAAGCTCAAAAAATAAAACAGGGAAGCCTTTACCAACACCAAGGGCCTTTTACCTCTTCACCTTTATTGGTGTAATACATATGTACATATATGGTTTCAGAAAGCTTTACTTTGTTATCGTTTTACTAAACAATTCGTCACTTTTTAAAGAACTGTGAACAAGAAGATATACCTTTATCTTTACATTAATTTGATTCAATGTCTACAACAGGCAATCGGTTCATAAAATACGGTTTAATACTTTTTTTTGGGTCGGTTTTCTCGGCCTATTTCTTCTATTCAGTCAACGACAAGTACCTCACTAGAAACAATGCACTCATTGAAACGTCCGAGGCAAAAGTACAGGTAAAGCTCATTAACGAGCTCGATAAGTTAAATCTTGCGATGGAGTCCATAGAGACTTTAATAAAGAATACCGATTCGGTCCCCCAAACAATTTTTTCCGAACTAACTAATCCATTTTTAGAGGAACTCAATGGAATACTATTGTTGGGGTGGGGACCAAGACTTCATGAATGCGACACAGAGAATGCAATGTTTAATTGCAAGGGTGAAAGGGACAGTATCCGCACACCGTGCCAGAAGATATTAGCAATGATGACAACCGGCGGCATTTGCGTTCCAAAATTTGACCAACAGAGTTTGGCCACCACGTCTAACACGGAGATCGATGAAAACTATAAAGAGTACCTCAGCAATACTATCGCAGATGCGGTAAGCTCTCGGAAACCAGTTATATCCAAGTTGTTCCCGCTCTTAGACAAGGATGAAAACAGTAGGGGTTTTATATCCGCAATACCGGTTTATGATGCTGAAAACGCATCCATAAAGGGGATTTCCTTTGGCCTTTTCGATTTAAATCAGTTCATCAATGCAACTCTGATTTATGAGTTGCCTATTTTGGATGTTGCTATACGAGATAAGAAAAACCATGAGGTTTCGACAGTTACTCTAAATCAAAATATGAACAGCCATCCATCTGAGGGTACCTTAAATCTGGGGGCTACTATAATCGGATGGGATGTTATTGTAAATCCGAAAGCGACAATAAAAAATTATCCCCATTCGGCCGAATCCTATTTTGTGCTCCTGTTAGGACTATTCTCCTCAGTGCTGATTGTTTTTGTTGTGAAGCAACGAGATGGATACTCTATACGCCTTTCTAAAGAGGTAAAAGATAGGACAAAAGAGCTGGAAGATTCCAACACCTTGAAAGAAACACTTTTGAGAGAAATCCATCACAGGGTTAAAAACAATCTACAAATTGCATCAAGCTTGATGAACCTTCAAAAACGCAAGTTAACAGACCCCTATATGATAGAGGCCTTTACGAGCAGCCAGGGAAGAATATCGGCCATAGCATTAATTCATGAAGAAATTTACCAGCATCGAGATACAAAAGCGGTTGATTTCGAGAATTATCTGAACGATTTAATCAAATATCATCGTAAGATATCCCCCTCTGTAAGCTACGAAATCGATTGTCCAGAAATCACTCTGGATTTGGATACTGCGGTTCCCGTTGCCCTTATCACCTCTGAGCTTTTAGTCAACTCCCTCAAACACGCCTTTCCAGATGACGAATATAAGAAGTTCATCAGATTTAAGGTTCGGGAGCAGGCTAATGGTTTCATCAAGTTATTGATTTCCGATAACGGAAAGGGTCTTCCTTGCGACTTTGATATAACGAACAGTAGTGGGCTAGGATTTGAAATAGTAAATAAGCTATGTAGACAAATTAATGCCAACTTCAAGTTTTCTTCAAATCCTGAAGGCACCACTTTTATAATTATTTTCAGGCCAATGGGTTGATTAAGTCCATTTGGTAATCTTGTTATTCAGTCTTATTATTGTTAAATCACTGCTGGTATTAAACAAGAAATCAAGACAAACTTCTTATACAACACCAGGAAGCTTTAAATCAAAAAACAACTTTACCGTGTTTCAAAAAATGACACCAGCGGAATCAATTGATTCTGGGTTAACCGTAGATGAAACAAATAATCCACATAGTAGAAATAGGCAAAGTTCTACGATAAAACCAAATATTGAGACACAAGTCAGCTATTCTTCTACTACCGATGACCTTCCCCCCCCTCGCTAAACCGCACAGTTTACAATTAGAGGATTTCTGGGCGAATAAATGTCTATCCTTAAACAACTGTTTTATAGAAACATACTTATTAAAACTGAATAATGGAAAGTATAAGAAAGGAAAGCCTCCGGCTCCACATTAAGCGGCATCCCGATGACCCGAACATCGTCAACATTTTTTATCTATATTTAAACCGCTAACCCAAAATGCGGCCTATGTTCAAAAAAATACTCCTTCTAATCCTTCTTTGCAGTTCAACTATCTCCGCCCAGGACTATTTTCTTGAGAAATACGCGCCCTACAAAAAAGACATCCCTTCCCCAGAAGAATTTCTCGGCTACGGCATTGGCGAGCATCACACCCGGCACGACCGAATCGTATCCTATTTTCAGGCATTGGCCGACGCCTCCGACCGGGCATCCCTTAGCATCTATGGAGAAACACACGAGGGACGTAAATTGATCATATTGACGGTGTCCCTTCCGGAGAACTTATCCAATCTTCCATCCCTTAAAAAACAACATCTGGCGTTTACCGACCCCGCGCAAAATGTTTCGAATTATGACGATGTACCCGTTTTTATCAATCTGGCCTACAACGTGCATGGCAACGAACCCTCTAGTTCAGAGGCGGCCTTGCTGAGCGCATATACCTTAGTAGCTTCCGAAAATCCCGAGATTATGGGGTATGTTAAAAATGCGGTCATTATGATCGATCCGACCATAAATCCCGATGGGCGAGATCGGCACACCCAATGGGCGAACAGCTATCAGGGCAATCCCAATGTAAGTGACCCGCAAGATGCGGAACATAATGAATATTGGCCGGGCGGGCGAACCAACCACTATTGGTTCGACCTGAACCGCGACTGGCTGCTAGGTGTCCATCCCGAAAGCAGGGGGAAACTGAATTGGTACCATGAATGGTATCCGAACGTGGTGACCGATTTTCATGAGATGGGCACGCAAAGCAGCTATTTTTTCGAACCGATGAAGGCCAACGGTAGTCTGAACCCCATAATGCCGAAGGAGAACTACGAAGATCTGAATACGATGTTCGGCCAAGAATTTGCCACCGCGCTCGACAGTATCGGCTCGTTCTACTTTACCAAGGAAGTTTTTGACGGAACTTATCCCGGCTACGGCTCTTCATATCCCGACCTTCAAGGGGGACTGGGACTGCTATTTGAACAGGCCAGTTCGCGCGGACATGAGCAGAAAACGGCTTTCGGGAAGATTACGTTTCCCTTTACCATACGCAACCAATATGTCTCCAGTATGGCCACGGTAAAAGCGGCCGTGAAAAACAAGGCCTATCTTCGGAAATACCAACAGGATTTTTTCAAAAGCGCATTGACTCGGGCCGCAAAGCCGAAACTAAAAGGATATACTTTTGGGGACACCAAGGATGCCAACCGCACCAAGGCCTTTATCGACAAACTGTTGTTACACCGAATAAAAGTCTTCAAATCTGGGGATGGCTATGTGGTTCCGACCGAGCAGCCGCAATACCGGATGGTGCAGACTATGTTCGAAACCTATGACAAATACAGGGATAGTGTTTTCTACGACGCCTCGGCCTGGTCCCTCGCCAATTTTTACAATATGCCGTACCGCTCGGTCAACGCGCTCGATCTGGGCACTGAGGTAACTACTATCGATAGTCTGATCAAGATAGACCCGGTGACCCGTTCGGAATATGCCTATGTCGTTTCTTGGGACGATTACAACGCGCCTGCCGTATTGAACTACCTTCAGGAAAACGAGGTGGTCGTCAGCTCGGCGTTCAAGCCGTTTACTATTAAGGTGGATGGTGATACGAAACAAATGGACTATGGCAGCCTGGTCGTTCCCGTCAGCCTCCAAAAGAAAAGTGCTGACGAAGTCTATCAATTTTTAAAGGAAGCACAAAAGCGTTTTCAGGTGCCGATGTACGGCTTGTCGACCGGATACAGCGCTCAGGGAGTAGATTTGGGAAGCCGATTTGTAAAGCCGTTGAAAAAACCGAAAGCAGCGATGCTCATTGGTACCGGTACCCGTTCGTACGAAGCCGGAGAGGTGTGGCACTTGCTGGATACCCGGGTGCACATGCCGATAACCAAGCTGCCGATGCGAACCTTCAGCAAGGCGGACTTCAGCAAGTACAATACCTTGGTGATGGTATCGGGGGATTACGACCTCACGGAAAAGCAGTTCGACAAATTGAAATCATGGGTAGGCGAAGGAAATACACTGATAACCATCGGTACAGCAACTAAATGGGCCATTGAAAAAGAACTGGTCGAGGAAAGGCTGACGGATAAGATAGGTGACTCGTTAGGTCAGAAGAAAGATTCCTTGGTAAAAAATGGTTTGACGAACAATAAATCACCAAAGATGGAAGATTCTTGGGGTATGAATTCCTCGGAAGTCGTAGAGCGCAAACCCTACGTCGATGCCGAGGAGAATTTGGGTAAAGAAGGCGTAGGCGGTATCATCGTCAAGGTCGATCTCGATACGACGCATCCCCTAGCCTTTGGCTATAACGACACTTCGATTCCTGTTTATAAAAACAATACCGTTTGGCTAACACCGAGCCAAAATGCGTATGCGACGGTTGCCAAATACAGCAGCGACCCCCACATCGACGGCTTTATCACCGATAAAAACCTAGAAGAAAACCTGAAGCCCTCGGCCTCACTGGTGGTCAGCAAATTGGGTAGCGGCAGGGTAATCTTGTTCGCCGACAATCCGAATTTTAGGGGGAGTTGGTACGGTACCAATAGGCTGTTTTTGAATGCCTTGTTTTTGGGGGATGAGATTGAGATTCCCTCGCGAGAATAATTCCGTAAGATAGTTATTGCCCGCTCTGGATATATAATGATTGTTCAACGGGCGAGTATTTTGTGGACAAAAACCAATAAGATGATGCACCGGTTGGTCTACCTTGATTTTGATTTTTTATAAAATCGAAGAACCCTTCACCAAGGCACTCTTATTTTTTTTTGAATAAACACTCTGATAATCAATTATTTTTTATCCAGGGATAAATCCAACTCCGGTCTCTTCGATTATTAAACTTGGAATTTCTCTTTGTTCATCACCGTTACTGTTTTCAAAAATTACATTTTCAAGTAAAATGGTCAGTCTATAATAGGTGTCAAATTCTGTTTCCTCAATGTCGGATACCGATAACTTTAAATTTCCGGAAACTGCATTCCACGTACCCGTTAAGTTAACCTCTCGGATAATTACATCGTTACAGAAATTTCCGGCTATGGGAGCGTCCCAGGCCGAAATGTTACATTTCAGATTATCGTTCGGTAGGGAAAATGACTTGAATTCCGAGGTCAGATTTAAATCTTCTCTACCGGTTCCGTCTATATCCAGAGAAATATTCAAATTCTTAGCATCCAAAATTTGATGAACGGTAAAATCGCTGCAGCTAACTATTGTGCCAGTAAAGTTTAATTCTTTTGGAAGTTTAGTTTGATTATCTTCATCCTTTGAGCAGCTGCATACTACTAGAAATAGGGTTAATAGAAGCAAAGTCTTTTTCATAATAATTTGTTTACTTTTTAGATACCAACAATTCGAGAAGGTTGCGTTCAAATGTTTCCCTATTGATCATAGACTATAAATTCTAATTAAAATTAAACCAATCCGACCGACGAAGTCAAGTTCCATCTACCAAAAAAATTATGTTATGAAATCAAATTCCATTCTTATAACCGCCTTCCTCTTGCTCTCGGCCATGTTCCAGGCCACATCGCAATCCGCGCAAGGCGACGGCCCGCACGACCAGCTCATCATCCGCGGGGTGATGCTGATCAATGGTACCGGTGCGCCGCCGCAGGGACCCATCGATATTGTTGTCGAGAACAATATCATCAAGCAAATCGAAGTAGTCGGCTACCCTGGGGTGGCCATCGACGAGACCAAGCGCCCAAAACTGAAACCGGGAGGTAAGGAACTGGATTGCAACGGCATGTACCTGTTACCCGGATTCATCGATATGCACGGCCACATCGGCGGTGTCGCCCAAGGGGCCGAACCCGATTACGTGTTCAAACTTTGGATGGGCCACGGTATAACCACGGTACGTGAACCCAGTGGTCGGGGCGTCGACTTTACGATGGACCTCAAGAAAAATAGCGCCGCTAATAAAATCGTGGCGCCAAGGATTTACGCGTATACCGGCTTCGGGCAGACCAGCGAATCTTTTGACCCGCTCAACGATATACCCATCTCCACGCCCGAGCAGGCGCGGAAATGGGTGCGCGCCAATGCCGAAAAAGGGGCGGACGGTATCAAATTTTTCGGGGCGGAACCGGAAATCATGACCGCCGCCCTAGATGAAAATAAAAAATTAGGACTTGGCTCCGCCTGCCACCATGCGCAACTAAGCGTGGCCCGTTGGAACGTGCTCCACTCCGCGCGAGCGGGACTCACCTCGATGGAACATTGGTACGGACTTCCAGAGGCCCTTTTCGACGACCGCACGGTACAAGATTATCCGTTGGATTACAATTACCAGAACGAGCAGCACCGTTTCGAGAACGCAGGTAAACTGTGGGAACAGGCCGCCAAGCCGTATTCCGAACACTGGGAAGCTGTCATGACCGAACTGTTAGAACTCGATTTTACCATTGACCCCACCTTTAACATCTACGAGGCCAGCCGCGACCTACAGCGCGCCAGAAGGGCCGAATGGCACGAAGACTATACCCTGCCCTCGCTATGGGAATTTTACCAGCCCAGCAAAATATCCCACGGCAGCTATTGGCACGACTGGGGCACAGAGCAGGAAGTGGCCTGGAAACGCAATTATAATTTATGGATGACCTTTATCAACGAATACAAAAACCGCGGGGGCCGCGTCACCGCAGGCTCCGATTCCGGATTTATTTTTCAGCTGTATGGTTTTGCTTACATCCGGGAACTGGAACTGTTGCGCGAAGCCGGCTTTCATCCGTTGGAAGTCATTCGGGCGGCGACCCTGAACGGGGCGGAAGCCTTGGGCGCGGCCGATAAAATAGGAAGCGTGGCCGTTGGAAAACTGGCGGATTTTGTCGTGGTCGCCGAAAATCCCCTTGAAAACCTAAAAGTGCTTTACGGCACCGGCGCCATTAAATTGACCGACGACAATGAGGTCATTCGCGCCGGCGGGGTCAAATACACCATTAAGGATGGGATTATCTATGATGCGAAAGCGCTGCTGGAGGATGTAAAAAAACAAGTCGACGCGGCCAAGGCCAAGACGGACTATCAAATTTTGCAGCCTGGGGTTAAAGGGAAGTAAGGGGTGATTGAAGAACCGGCCGGTTCCGCTGAACAACTTTTTAGGCTATTTTCAACCCGGTAAAAATCATACCGAGTCGAAGGCGTTTATGTCAGCATGAATCCATCCGTTTAGCACGCAACCATTCGGTCGGCGGTCGCCTATGCATACAAAATCCATTCATCCATTGAATATCCATCCTTCTGACCAGCATGCATCCATCAAACTAGC
>JBATUY010000113.1:0-13033 GCA_049671465.1 Pricia sp.
AATTCGGATAGGCTTCACCCCCGACGAAGAAATAGGACGCGGCGCACACCTTTTTGACGTCGACAAGTTCGGGGCGGAGTGGGCCTATACCCTAGACGGCAGCCAGATCGGAGAACTTGAATACGAAAATTTCAATGCGGCCAGCGCTAAAGTGACCATCTCCGGAAAGAGCGTTCACCCCGGCTATGCCAAAAACAAAATGGTAAACGCCATTAGCATTACCACGGAATTTCTTGAAATCTTGCCCCCAGAAGAAACACCTCAGAATACTAGTGGTCGAGAAGGTTTTTTTCATGTGCACCACCTCAAAGGCGAAATTGAACATGCGGAATTCGAGATGATCGTTCGCGATCATGATGAGACGCTCTTCGAAAAGCGAAAACAATTACTTCGAGATATTGCTTCAAAGCTGAACAGCGTTCACGGTGATTGTATCGCGTTAGAAATTAAAGACCAATACTTTAATATGCGTCAGAAGGTCGAACCGGTCATGCATATCGTCGATATCGCCAAAACCGCCATGGAAGCTGTCGGGGTCACGCCAATTATCAAACCGATACGCGGTGGCACCGACGGCTCACAACTCAGTTATATGGGACTCCCCTGCCCCAACATTTTTGCGGGTGGCCATAATTTTCATGGAAAGTACGAATATGTACCCATTGAAAGTATGCAGAAGGCGGTGGAAGTTATTGTAAAGATTTGTGAGATGGTCGCCGAACGTACCAATGAATAAATTGGCCTTAACCGATGTATACTTGCTCTCGATTGATACCTATTGATACCTTAAAATACGGCTTACCATGGAAATCTCTGAAAAAATAACCAGTTACTACGACAAAGACCATCATTTCAAAGAAGGCATTGCGGTACTCCGCAACTTGACCAAGAAAACCCGTGCCACAGAAACCTATAAATGGAGCTCCCCAGTATATACGCTCAACGGCAAAAACGTTTTTTGGATTTCAAGATTCAAAAATCATTTTTCGGTGGGATTTTTTAACGGTGTGTTTCTTAAAGACCCCGAAGGCATCCTGATCAATGCCCAAGAAGGAAAAACCAAGGCCATGCGCCACGTAAAATTCAAATCTGTCTCCGAAATTGATGAAAAGGCAGTGCTGGCCTATATGGAAGAGGCTCTGGAGAATCAGCAAAAGGGATTGGAATTTAAATACAAATAGTGGTATAGCCACCTAGATCATAGGTAATTTCCACCCGTTCCGGTAGTTCGCCTTTATATATTGATTGGCTTCTTTCTCCTTAAACTCCCAAGCGGTTTCATCCCAATAAATACGGTTTCCGGTTTTGAAAGCTGCGTTGCCCATATGGGATACCACGGCCGCATCATACCCCACTTTGATCGGAGCGTTCAGCGTCGCCGCGTCTCTACTATTTACAGCTTGAATAAAGTTGGCCGTGTGCAAATCGAGGCCACTTTCACCGCCTTTACCGTAGGATACGGCCTCCATTTTGGGGATGCCCTCTTTGCCCCAGCCCTGAAACTCTTCTTCGGGGATAATTTCCCAACCGTTGCGGTCGACCACCAAGGTGCCGTTGTTTCCAATAAAAGCTACACCATGGTTTCTGCCATAATTCCCTCCGTCGATACCTGTGGCATGTTCCCACAAAATCGAAAATTTGTCATACTCAAAAACAGTCTGTAAGGTATCGGGCGTTTCCGAGGCGTCCTCTGGATAGGCGAACTTCCCGCCCAAAGCCATCACCGATTTTGGCGTACCGGCCTTCATGCCGTAAAGCGCATAATCTAACATATGTACGCCCCAATCGGTCATCAATCCACCTGCATAGTCCCAGAACCAGCGAAAATTAAAGTGGAACCGGTTGGCATTGAACGGCCGTTCCGGTGCGGGTCCCAACCACATCTTGTAGTTCACCCCTTTCGGCACTTCCGAGTCGGGTACAACGGGTAAGGGTTCCATCCAACCCTGATAGGCCCACGCCTTGGCCAATCGAATATTGCCCAATTTTCCGGAGTGTACAAAATCGATGGCATCGACAAAATGGGGTTGGCTACGCTGCCATTGTCCGACTTGTACCATACGGTCACTGGCCCCGACATAGTTCAACATAATGTCGGATTCCTGAATCGAATTGGCGATCGGTTTTTCACAATACACGTCTTTACCTGCTTGCAAAGCGTCCGTAAGCATTAAGCAATGCCAATGGTCCGGGGTGCCGATGATGACGACGTCGATATCTTTATTCTCCAACAGCTTTCGATAGTCGCGGTACCACATCGGTTTTTTGATGCCGGCTTTTTCGAGGTCCGCCGTTCGGGCCTTCAACACGCTTTCATCAACATCGCAAAGGGCAATGACATTGGTCTGACTCATTTTCAACATGGAACTGAGATCACTGAATCCCATGCCCTTGCAGCCGATAAGTCCTATATTGATCTGATCGTTGGCGCCGACCGGTTTGCGCATCGTGGCCAGAAGCTCCATAGGAAACATAAATGCGGCACTGGAGCCTGCCAAGGCCAATGTGCCTTTTTTGATGAAATTACGTCTGTTCCGGTACATGCTCTTGTTTTTAGAATAGATGAACAAGGTAGTAATTTCAACCACAAAAAAAGCACTGATTTAGAAAACCAGTGCTTTAACTTCATCTGAACCTTACCCCCTACTTCTTCTCGGGCGCATTCAATTTCTTGCTCATTTCCATGGAAATGGCCGAACGGTCGAATTTCAATTTTCCGGCCATGGTTTCCAAAATACAGGAAAAGTCCTTGTCGTTCAAATCCATCACCTTACCGTGCAATCCGCTTTTGGTAATGACGCGATCGCCCTTTTTCAGTTCGCTCGCGAATTTCTTTTCGTCTTTTGATCGTTTCATTTGCGGGCGTATCATAAAAAAATATGCTACAACAAAGATTAAGATCATCGGAAGAAACTGTCCTATATCACCCATTTTTCAATTCAATTTTGTGGATTAGTGTTCTGTTCTGGTCAAATGAAAGGCGCTGGATGCTGCCTTTCACAATGCCCCAAAAGTAATAAAGACCTACCGAACGGTAGGCCTTAGATTCACTTTTTTTAAATATGCCGTTGTTCGAGCGCGCTCCGCTAAAATATCGGACGCGGCATCAGATTCGTCGTTTACGAAGTCGGACCAACGGGCCCGGCATTCTTCGGATTCACAAATGCTTTGATACGCAATAACTCGGAACCTTTTTCCGTGTTTGCGGTCACGGTTATCGTCTTACTCACTTGGTTCTGTCCGGAGCCATTGAATTTCACTACCAATTCTCCACTTTCTCCCGGTGCAATGGGATCTTTCGGGGGGTTCGGTACGGTACAGCCACAAGAGCTGGTCGCGTTGGTGATAATCAACGGTGCGTTGCCCGTATTTGTAAATTTAAATGCTGTTTCTTGGGGGGTACCTTGTTCGATAGTACCAAAATCGTACTCTTCGTTCTCGAATTCCATTACGGGAACTTGTTTACCTGCCTCGTCACGTTGTGCGGCTTCGGCTACATTGTCGGCATTTATTTTGCTTGATGCTTTGGCATTATCCTTACAAGATGTGAAGGCCACGAGCGCAATTGTACTTAGGGCTAAAATTACTTTTTTCATGGTTTGTACTATTTAATTAGAATAACAAAATTAATGAATAATTTTTAACTTGCATTTCGTCGATCAAAACGTTAACACAACTCCTTAACGTAATTATTTCGATTTTATTGAGTGGCTTTTGTACGACCCCTCAAATTAGTCCCCTTCCGATTTTATTGAGCTTGTTTTCGGCCTTGTATTCCCGTACCAAATTATCTAAAATACCATTAATAAAAATACTGCTTTTTGGCGTGGAATATTCCTTGGCGATTTCTAAATATTCGTTAATGGTCACTTTTTCGGGAATTGTCGGAAAGTTCAGAAGTTCGCAAATCGCCATTTTTAATAGGATGGAGTCCATATCGGCGATACGGTCTTTATCCCAGTTCGGGGTCTTCCCCTCGATTTCCTGCGTCCACTCGGCATCCTTTAGCAGCGTTTTGGTCAGTAGCTTTTGGGCGAATTCCATATCCGATTCATCCTTTAACAATCGCGGTAAAAAGAAGGATTCCGGACGGTTTTCGTTCGCTTTCTTGAACAATTTTAATATAAAGGTGTTTACTATGGGAATGTCATCCACCCAGGTCAATTTATCATCCTCGAAATAATCATAGATCTTCTCGTTGGGAGCGATGACTTCCTTGAAAACAGTCATGAGAAAATCCCTATCCTCTTCATAAGAACTTTTTCCGGAAGACATATATTCGGAATACTTTGGATGCGCTACAATTTCCTTGTATAGAATTTTGGCGTATTCATCGTTCAAATACCAATTCTTCAGCTTTCGCTTTTTGAGCGCGCCTTTAAGCGCCTCATTGTTTACCAACTGCAACAACAATCGGTTATTGATGAATTTTTCTTGATCGGGATAGGTGTCGGATGCGGTGGCCAGATACTTTTTTGAGGATAGTTTCAGCTGCCCGCCCGCCCGCTGGTGGATTTCGATCATCAGGCTCAAGAGCAACAGGTACAGGTTGTACATGCTCTCTATGCTATAACGAAGAAATTTCTCCTGCTTTTCCAAAGAATCGTCCTTAGATTGGGTCAGGGCATAGATACATTGCATGACCTTGATTCTGATGTGCCTTCGTGTCAACATATGCTAAAGAACTTTTTGGAAAACGTTTGCTTCTTTTTCAAGCGGCAAAAATAGGAAAAGAAGTTGGTTTCCCCGCTTCAAATTCTGGTATCTTGGTTATCTTTGCCGAGTTCAAATCGTATACCTAGCCCAAGTATGGATCAGCTGCATGAAAGAACTTAAACACCTCAACAAATACTTTAGAAAATACTGGAAGAAGCTACTGGTGGGCATTGTTATCACTATCGTCGCCAGAATGTTACAGCTGGTCATGCCCTCGTACGTTAAAAAATCCATCGATGTGGTAGAGCAGTTTATGGATGCCGAAATTGCAGAATCGGAGGCTAAAAATCTACTTCTACAATTTATCCTTGTTATCGTCGGGGCCGCCTTGCTATCGGGTTTCTTCACTTTTTTGATGCGGCAGACCATCATCAACGTATCCCGTTATGTGGAGTACGACCTGAAAAACGAGATTTTCGATCATTATCAATTGTTAAGCCTAAACTTTTACAAGAAAAACCGTACCGGCGACCTGATGAACCGCATAAGTGAAGATGTCAACCAAGTACGCCTTTACGCCGGCCCGGCCCTGATGTACGGTATCAATACGATTACACTTTTCGCTTGTATCATTCCCATCATGTTCTATACCGCACCAACCTTGGCCGCCTATGCGCTGATTCCCCTACCGGTCTTGTCCGTACTTATTTATCAGATCAGTAGAATAATCCATAAACGCAGTACGGTCGTGCAGCAATTTCTTTCGACTTTGTCCACCTTTACCCAAGAAGTATTTTCTGGGGTATCCGTCATCAAGGCCTATGCGCTAGAGCCCCAGATCAACAACGATTTGGGCGCACTTGCCTTGGAGGGTAAAAACAAAAGTATGGATCTGGCCAAGGTGAACGCCTGGTTCTTTCCGTTAATGGTGCTGCTCATTGGTATCAGTAATATTTTTGTCATATATATAGGAGGAAAACAATATATCAGCGGCAAAATAGAAGGGGTCGGGGTCATCGCAGAATTTATTCTATACGTTAATATGCTTACGTGGCCGGTGGCCATAATCGGATGGTTGACCTCTATAGTGCAGCGGGCGGAAGCTTCGCAAAAACGGATCAACGAGTTTTTACAGGAAACGCCCGATATTCAGAATACCGTGCATGAGCATACGCCCATTAATGGTAAAATCGAGTTTAAAAATGTGACTTTTACGTACGAGGATACCGAAATTACGGCGCTTAAAAACCTTTCGTTCACTATCGATGCCGGTGACACGGTCGCCATACTTGGCAAAACGGGTTCTGGCAAGTCGACCATATTAGACCTGGTGGCTCGACTCTATGATGTCAGTTCGGGCGAGATTTTGATTGACGACGTGCCCATCAAACGCTTAAATATCGACAGTCTGCGACAGGCCGTAGGTGCGGTTCCGCAAGATGCTTTTCTCTTTTCCGATTCGATCAAGAACAATATTAAGTTCGGTAAAGAAGATGCTACCGACCAAGAGGTCGTTCAAGCCGCCAAGGAAGCCGTAGTACACCAAAATATAGAAGGATTTTCAAAAGGATACGACACCGTACTCGGCGAAAGGGGCATCACGCTGAGCGGCGGCCAAAAGCAAAGAGTATCCATTGCACGTGCCTTGTTAAAATCACCGCAAGTCTACCTTTTCGATGATTGCCTATCGGCCGTTGACACCGAAACGGAAGAAGAAATTCTAAGTAACCTCAAAAAAGCCTCCGATAGCAAGACCACGCTTATCGTAAGCCACCGGGTTTCTTCGGCCAAGAATGCAGATAAAGTACTGGTGCTTCAAGATGGCCAGCTGTTGCAAGAAGGCACCCATGAACAGCTAAACTCGCAAGAAGGATACTACAAAGAGCTGTATATAACACAACTTTCGGAAAACGAATCCTGAAAACGAGAGTATTACTATTAAAGAAAATCGAAAAATTGTTGTCGTATTGAGTTTTTTTTTTCACTTTTGGCTAAATAACAACCACTAAGAAGCTAGAAGACAGATGGAAGCGAAAAATTCAAACGACCAGGAGGAAATACACTCCAAAGTTATGCGCGCGGGCAGAAGAACGTACTTTTTTGACGTTCGCAGTACCAAAGCAAGCGATTATTACCTGACTATTACGGAAAGTAAAAAGTTCACCCACGACGATGGAAGTTTTCACTACAAAAAACATAAAATATACCTCTACAAGGAAGATTTTGCGGACTTCCGAGAAAATATGGAAGAGATGATGGACTTCATCATCGACGAAAAAGGCACCGAGGTCATCTCCGAACGCCACCAAAAAGATTTTAAAAAAGAAGAAGTCGAACCCAGTGAAAACGGGGAAGCCAAATCTACAGACAGCTTTACGGACCTGAGCTTTGACGATATTTAAAGCGCCAAATGCCAAATTTGTCTCCGGGAGCAAGGCCTAACGACTAAGTATATGTATACTTATATCAGTCTTTAGTTAGGTTACTGTTGACAACTAAAACTTTTCATTACTATTCGATTCAAATGTATAGGCCCGATTTGGGCCTTTTTTATTTTTATAGTCAGAATCGTCTTGACATCCGAAAATCAATTCCATACTTTTATGGCTTACATAAGCCGACCAAAGCGATACTCTATGAAAAACATACTACTTTTGACCGCCTTTTCACTCCTTCACATCGGTTTTGCCCAAGACAGCCTCAATCTCGACTATTACCTTCCTCAAAATGTCTCTTACGATTCGGCGATTCCGACTCCAAAAGAAATCGTAGGCCACCAGGTCGGCGAATGGCACGTTACCCACGACAAACTCGCGTTCTATATGCAGACCTTGGCCAAGGCAAGCGATCGCATCAGTATCGAGAACCGGGGCGAGACTTTCGAGGGCAGACCGCTGCTGCTGCTGACCATTACCTCGGCCGAAAATCATCAGAATATCGATAAAATAAGGGAAGACCATGTCGCCCTTACCGAAAACGGTGGTGGGAACCCCAATTTAGATACGATGCCCATCGTTGTCTACCAAGGTTTTTCGATACATGGGAACGAACCCAGTGGATCCAATGCCGGACTCGCCTACGCCTATTATCTGGCGGCGGCCCAAGGTCCCGAAATCGAAGAGATGCTGAAAAATATGGTCATTTTGATGGATCCATCGTTCAATCCCGATGGCCTACAGCGCTTTGCCCATTGGGCGAACACCAATAAAAGCGATAACCTGAACTCCGATGGCAACGATAGGGAATTCAACGAAGGTTGGCCAGGAGGGCGTACCAACCACTATTGGTTCGATATGAACCGCGATTGGCTACCGGTGCAATTGCCCGAAAGCCGGGCCCGTATCGCATCCTTTCATAAATGGATGCCCAATATTCTCACCGACCATCACGAAATGGGAACGAATTCCACCTTCTTTTTTCAACCTGGGGAGCCTACCCGAGTGCATCCCTTGACCCCTAAAATGAACCAAGAATTGACCGCCGAAATCGGCACGTATCACGCCAAAGCCTTGGATAGTATAGGTTCGCTGTACTATTCCGAAGAAGATTACGATGATTTTTACTATGGCAAAGGGTCGACTTTTCCCGACATCAACGGCGGCATCGGAATCCTCTTTGAACAGGGCAGTTCGAGGGGTCATCTGCAAGAAAGCGAGAATGGCGTCTTGAGCTTTCCTTTTACCATCCGCAATCAGTTCGTGACCGCTCTGTCAACCATTAAAGCGGGTTATGCCATGCGGGGCAAAATATTGGGATACCAACGCGATTTTTTTAAGGAAATGGGTATAGAATCCGCTATCGGTCGCAATAAGGCCATGGTATTCGGGGACAGCAAAGATGCCGCAAAAGCCTGGCATTTCGCTGAAATCTTAGAGCGCCAGAACATCAAGTTCCACCAACTTTCTAACGATGTGCGGCTTAACGGTAAAGACTATAAGAAAGGACACAGCTACGTCATCCCTAAAAACCAGAAAAACTACCGTTTGGTAAAAGCCATGTTCGAAAAAAGGACCAGTTTTACCGACAGTATTTTTTACGACGTCTCCGCTTGGACGCTGCCCTTGGCCTTCAATCTCGATTATACCGACGTGCGTTCCATGAACCTGGCCGCAGATGAGGTGACCGAACTACCTCCGTTGTCCGGCAAACTGGATGCCCGAAGCGACTATGCCTATCTTTTTGAGTGGAACGGATATTATAGTCCGAAAGCCCTCAATAAAATCACCAAAAAAGGGCTACGCGCGAAGGTTGCCAAATTACCGTTTACGGTTGAAGGTAAGGCGTATGATTACGGCACTATCATGATACCTGTACAACAGCAGACCTTGGATGCCGTCGAGCTTTACGAATTTTTGAAAGAAGTTGCGAAAGAGAGCCACCTTGAAATTATTGGAGTCGGCACGGGACTCACCGAAGGCATCGATTTGGGAAGCAACGATTTTGACGCCCTCAAAGAGCAGAAGGTCGCGCTACTAGTCGGTGAGGGCGTACGCTCATATGATGCCGGGGAAATCTGGCATCTTTTCGATACTCGATACGATATGAACATTACCAAAATCGATACGGAATATTTCGATGCCGTCGATCTGAACGCGTATACCGACTTGATCATACCGAGTATGGGCAGCGATGGACTTTCAAAAAAGCAGTCCAAAAAACTCGAGGCTTGGGTGAAGCAAGGTGGTACTCTGATCGGCTACCGCGATATGGCGGAATCGTTCTCCAAAAACGGATTGATGGAACTCAAATTCAAAAAAGACACTCTAATCGCCAAAAATATCAGCTTCGCACAAAAAAACAATTATAAGGGTGCACAAGTAACCGGCGGCGCCATCTTCGAAGCCAACATAGACCTTTCGCACCCCATCAACTTCGGATACAAAAACAAAACCTTGCCCCTTTTTAGAAATACGAACATTTATATTGAACCCGATAAAGACAGTTATAACAACCCGATTCAATACACCAACAATCCACTGATGAGCGGTTATATCTCGGAAGAAAACCTAGAGATGCTCAAAAATAGCGTTCCGTTTCAAGTACAGCGAACGGGTAAGGGTCGTGTCGTCGTATTCACTGATAACACCAATTTCAGGGCCTTTTGGTACGGAACTAACAAGCTGTTGATGAACGCTATTTTCTTTGGGAATAGCATGTAGGAGAATCGGGTAAATTGGTTCGTACTTATGGAAAATCGCCTGATATCTACAGCTCAACACCACCTCACATAAGTCCAATTGATCAAGAACAACAACAAAATAAAGGCAAAGCCAACTCCAACGTTCAAAACGGCAGCAATAGCTATAAATAATATCAGATAATATAGAGGATACACCAAAAGCGCAAACCCGAACCGTAGGGTAGACGTAAATTCGGGTTCCCAGACCTTAGGCTTTATCCAAATGCGCCATAGGGCAAGTATGGGAAAGTTAAGTACCGTGAAGATTCCCTTGAAAATTAGCTTCCCGACATTAGCCATTGGGGTTTCCGTTTTTTCAGCAGTTGCCGTCGCCACATCTGCGATTACCGCGTTCGTTTTTGTTGGATTTAGATAATCGACTTGCAAGGCATCCAGTTTTTGAACGGTCGTGTCATAGTCGGTCTCATTTTCGATATGGGTGGTCAAGGTTTTTAAGCGCTGGGATACGGTATCCCTTAATTTCTGAATTCCCGCATTCCCATACGCTTCATGGTAAATTCCTTTGGCCGAAACAGGCGTACCATAATATACTGCCACCTTATCGGGAAAGCCGATGTTGCTTCGATAGTTCATACCTATCGGAACGATGTGGATTTCAGAATCCGGCATCTTTTCCATAGTATTATAAATGATCCTTGTGAACCCTTTACTCAAGGGCCGAACCCTACGCTTGAGGTTATGATTGGCCTCCGGGAACATCACGAGCGCATGATTTTCCAGAAATAACTGTGTACAGCGGTTAAAAACGGCTTGGTTCTTTTTTAGGGATTCCCTACCGTCGCGAATTCGATATATGGGTAACATTTGTAGAAAAGCAAAGAAGCTTTTTAGGGCGGGACGCTGAAATACATCGGAACGTGTCAAGAAAAAAGGTTTCCGGCGGCAGTCCGTCACGATAAGCAATACATCCATAAGGGCACCTTGATGATTGGGCAAAAAAAGTAGCGGCCCGTTCGTGGGTACGTTTTCTAGTCCGACGATATTGATTTTTCCGTAGTAAAGGTATAGTCCTACTGTGATATAACGCTTCAACAGCCCATACCCAAGATTTTTCAAAAGAATGTTTCGTGGCACCGGGTCAACCTATTTTAAGTCCGTTGGCAACGGATGCTTCCGGTCGCAGCAAGATGACATCCTTACCATCGACCGCGCCCAAAATGAGGCATTCACTCATGAAATTGGCGATTTGCTTTTTGGGGAAGTTAACCACGGCGACCACCTGTTTTTGTAGAAGGTCATCCTTTTTATAGCGCCCTGTAATCTGGGCCGATGATTTTTTCACCCCAATGACATCCCCAAAATCAACATGGATCTGGTAAGCGGGGTTTCGGGCTTCCGGAAAATCATCTATCTTGATGATGGTTCCGACCCGCATATCTATTTTTGCAAAATCGGGCCAGGTTATGGTATCGGACATGTATTTATTTTTCTGATTACCCGCACTTATTTCTAGTTACGCGCACTGTTTACATACAGTTGCTGATGACAAGGTACTGATTTGATCGTATACTATAAAGTTAGAGTGTTAATTTTATATCCTGTAACTTGCAAGTAACAATGCTCTAATACGAACGAATACGCTTACAAAATGTCAAGAACACCCAGCAACATGCTACCCCTCGGAACCACGGCCCCTGAATTCAGCCTTATGGATACCGTAACGGACAAAACGATGAACCTTCAGGCGTTAAAAGGCGAGAAGGGCACGGTTATCATGTTCATTTGCAACCACTGCCCCTTTGTGAAGCACGTGAATTCCGAAATCGTCAAACTGGCTACATCCTACCAGAAAGAAGGCGTTGAATTCATCGCCATTTCCAGCAATGATGTGGAAAACTATCCGCAAGACGCTCCCGATCTTATGAAAAAGAATGCCAAACAAGAGGGCTACACCTTCCCCTACTTGTACGACGGGACCCAAGAAACGGCCAAGGCCTACGACGCGGCCTGCACCCCTGACTTTTATCTTTTCGATGCCGACCTGAAATTGGTCTATCGCGGACAATTGGACGATTCACGACCCGGCAACGGCATACCGCTAACAGGAAAAGATTTGCGCAAAGCCTTGGATGCGATGCTTTCGGGCCAGCCGATCGATGAGAACCAAAAGCCCAGCCTTGGCTGTAATATCAAATGGAAATAAGATAATGCTCAAGCTACCTCAACGCCATCCCTCTAATAACAACTCAGCGCCATCCCTTTCTTTGTACCAAATTTTCGATATGGGCGTAATGATGGTTGCCGTGCCAGGCGTAACGACCTATATTCCGGTCGAGCGGACTTTCAACATTGCCATCGGGATGGATGAAGGCGCGTTGCAGATGCTCACGTGAAAGACCCTTTAAAAGGTAGACCAACTTCGCGTGTACCGCACTCAAATGATTTAACGAAAGTACGATGGGAGCGGACTTGGCATCAAAAAGATCCGACCAGGCCTTTTCGTCATAAGCCTTGATGACGGGTTTTTCTTCCGTCAACGCCCATTTAAAACGTATGTAGCTATTGTGATGGCTGTCGGCAATGTGATGTACGGTCTGGCGCACGGTCCAGCCGCCGGGGCGATAGGGGGTTTCCAGTTGTTCTATGGATAAATTTTCTACTAATTTACGTAGTCGAACGGGAAGACTTTCCAAACTGCCGATCCATTTTGCAATTTGAGCGTCGCTGATATCCTCAGCTATTTCGAAGTGTCCGAGAGGATATTTTAGGCTTTCGATTTCTTTGTTTTCCATAGATTAAAAGTAATAAACTTTAATACATTTTTAACCCTGAGCCCATGGAAGTTCCTCTTTAATCTACTAGTTTTATAGGAATTAAATTTTAAACAAAAAATACATCAAATGGCAACACTACGATTAGGCGATAAAGCTCCAGATTTCACGGCCGATAGTTCTATGGGCGAAATAAATCTTTACGAATATCTTGGCGATAGCTGGGGCATTCTCTTTTCACATCCTGCGGATTTTACACCGGTCTGCACCACTGAACTGGGTACTACCGCGAAGTTCAAGAGCGAGTTCGACAAGCGAGACGTTAAGATGATCGCGCTCAGCGTAGACGACGCGGCATCGCATAAAGAATGGATAAAGGACATTAACGAAGTGAACGATACCACGGTGAATTTTCCGATTATTGCGGACACGGATCGCAAGGTATCCGATTTGTACGATATGATTC
>JBATUY010000114.1:0-2700 GCA_049671465.1 Pricia sp.
ATACCATTTTGCTGTTCCGGGTTCCTGCTCCTTCAACTTTCGTTCAACAAGTACTTCGCACCATTCATTGATGGTTAATGGATTGGATAAATTCTTCTTTAACTCCGAGTCCAAAGCATCATCCAATGCATTTTTTATAGTCTCAATTAGAATATCAGCAGTAATATTCCTGAGGGTATCACCAAGACCGTTGATAATTGATTTTGCAATATGTAGCTTATCATAAAGTTCGATATTGATTTTATCACAATCTAAATCCCTATTCGCTAAAGCAGATTTTTTTAATTCCATTTTTGCATCATCCCATCCATCCATTGATGTATATTTATTCATACGAATCATTCTCGGCTTCCTATGAAAAACGCGAAGAACGATAGGGTAAAATCCATCGGGTTTTTTTGATTTATTTCGAGTGTCCAAAGTGAGTCTTGCGCGTGCCATAATTGAAAAATTTGCTATTAAAGTTAGTCAATTTTACGCACACTTTACGCACACTTTTTTCTGATATCAGATGAAATCATTTGATGTCAAATTCTATTAAAATATTGAAAAACAGTATTTTATAATATTTAGCGATGTTTTTTGGAGCTGTTTTTTTAGCCTTCTAAGCAGGCGGTCCTAGGTTCGAATCCTAGTGCCATCACTACATTCGGGAAACCACGCCTTTTTTGGCGTGGTTCTTTGTTTTATGGAAAGATTCAACCTGTTCAAAATCTTGGAATTAAATAAAGAACAAGGGCGATAGCCCGTGGTTTCCCATTTGCAAAGGGGAAGGCCGCAGAAAAACCGAAAGTAATTCTAATACTATCACCGTACATCGAGCTACTGGGTTTCCCTAAAATTTCGAAGCAAGAGCCATCGCGAGATACAAAAAGGGGGTCTTGAGAAATCAAGGGCCGTTACAATACAAAGGACTATAAGCTGGAGCGCATCCCAATTTCTGAAATAGGCACACATCCATCATAGGCACCGGGCACTGGATTATAGGTCAAAATGTGCTTCCCGATTTCTTCCGACGTAAAATAGGCCCAGATGGCCATAGACTTCATCGAACGATAGAATGTAACGGGCTTTTGCTCCCCTATGGTCTTTCCCCAGACCCCCGGATTCAATTTTCCGGAGTTTTTTTCTGCGGTCTCAAGTATTTCACCCTTTTCAGACGCGTCTAGATTATAGAAAGAATTTCCGTACCTCTTTTTACAGTTCAACATAAAATCGGCTAGTTCTGAGCGAACATTTTCTTGACTTTGGCCGTCGTACGTACGCGCGATGACCTTGTCGATAAAAACGTCTACGTTGACATCTAAGGCTCCCGGGGTATTTGTTCTAGGTAAGATGGTATCTACCAACGCTGCCATAGTTTTAGCTTCTTCTTCGATGAAGAATTCCGGTTGCCATGTCGGCTGTTTTTCATTTTTACAAGATTGCAAAAGGGTCACCATTGTGGGCATAACAACGGCCGTAGCGGTTAAAAGACCTGCTTTTATTAGTGCGCTTCTTCTATCCATTTACTTAAATATTATATTTTTTCAATTCAGATACGGCATGATTCGCCGCCCGGGCCGTCAAGGCCATATAGGTCAAACTCGGGTTCACGCAAGATGAAGAAGTCATGCACGCACCATCGGTAACAAATACGTTGGCGGCGCCATGAACTTGGTTGAAACTGTTCAAGACCGAAGTTTTGGGGTCGCGGCCCATTCTGGCCGTTCCCATTTCATGAACGCCCCAGCCAGGCGAATGCTCATTATCGAAACCTATGATATTTTTCAAGCCTGCCACTTGTAACATATCTAAGGCATCTTCTCGAATCTGTCTGTTGAGCGCCTTTTCGTTTTGCTTGAATTCAGCATCTATCGATAAGGTCGGTTGCCCCCACTTGTCGACCACCTCGGTATTTAAACCTACTTGATTTTCATGGTACGGCAAACACTCTGCAAAACCCGTAATGAAAAATTCCCATGGACCCGGTTTTAAAATGCCGTCCTTGAAGTCTGCGCCGAACGATTCATTGTTCGCAGGGATTCCGCCACGGCCGGCACCGCCCTGATACCCAAAGCCCCTAACAAACTTGTCCGTTTTTGAGGCTTCGTCAATGTTGCGGTATCTTGGTATATAAATGCCGTTTGGCCTTCTTCCCTCGTAGTATTTATCATCGAAGCCATCCATCGTACCCATAGCCCCTACCCTATAGGTGTGATCCATAAGATTATGCCCAAGCTCGCCGCTGTCATTCCCCAGTCCATTCTCAAAACGTTTCGACTTTGAGTTCAACAATATTTGGGTGGTACTTAGTGTAGAGGCGTTACAAAAAATAACTTTTGCAGCATATTCGATGTCTTTATTGGTCTCGGCATCTATGATACGTACCCCGGTAGCCTTTTCTTTCGTATCGTCGTAAATTATCGATTGTACAATCGAGAAAGGTCGAATGGTCAGATTTCCAGTGGTATGCGCGGCCGGCAGGGTTACGGCGTTACTACTAAAATAAGCGCCAAAAGGGCAGCCACGGTTGCACCGATTTCGATATTGACACTGCCCCCGACCGTTATGGGGTACGGTCAAGTGGGCACATCGGCCAATCGTCATATTTCGTCCCTTGAATTCTTTTTCGATACGGCTTTTCACGTGTTTTTCAACACAATTCATTTCCATAGGAGGTAGAAAATGACTGTCGGGCAATTGGGGAAGCCCTAATGG
>JBATUY010000115.1:0-9710 GCA_049671465.1 Pricia sp.
TTGACCTTACCAGCGTACCGCCGCAAGTGGTCATCGAGGGTTTCGTGACCGATCAAGAGGGGCCTTACACCGTACGGATAAGCAAAACTGCCGATTTTTACGATGCGAACAGTTTTCCGCCACAGGAAGATGCCCTAGTCCGGATTTTTGATGATCAAGGGAACGAGGACATCCTCAGTGAAACCAGTCCGGGTATCTATGAAACGGCCACCCTACAGGGCGAACGTGGAACTACATACACCTTAGAAGTGGCACTGGAGGGCGTAACCTATACAGCAACCAGCACCATGCCCGAAGCCCTGATACCTTTGGATTCCCTAACGACAGAATTTTTAGAGGAATCCATTTTCAACGATGAAGGCTACTACGCGACCGCTTTCTTTAATGACATACCTGATGTGGATAATTATTATCGTTTGCAGGTTTTGGTCAATGGCGAGGTCTATTTCTTTATCGATGAAGATGATGAGGAAGCCGAGCCTGTAGAGGACATCAACTTTTGGCTGGCCAACGATAAGTTTACCGATGGAAACCTACAGGATTATGAATTTCCACATACGCTCAAAGTAGGCGATACCATGCAAGTAACCTTGGCCCACTTAGACCGCAGCACCTTTGACTACTACCGAACCTTGGTCGATATTATCGACGGTGGTGGGGTCGCACCATCGAACCCCATCTCGAATATGGAGGGCGGGGCACTCGGGTATTTTGGCGCGTTTTCGATTACCCAAAACAGTGTGGTGGTCAGGGAATAGGCGACTTTTACTTCTCATGTTGCTTTAACAAGAAAGCATAGGCCTCCATGCCTTTGGTGTGTTCGAAGAGTACTTTTAGAATGCCTAATATAGGAAGGGCAATGATAGCACCGACCACGCCCCAGAGTACGGAGAGCAGAATAACCCCAAAAACGGTCATAAACGGATTAAGATCGATTTCATCACCGATTATCCAAGGGGTAAGCACATAATTTTCTACCAATTGGGCCACTGCGATTACGGCAATTACGATAAGCGCGGGGGTTCCACCCGAATAGAGGTAGGCCAAGATGATGGCGACCCCGCCTCCTATGAGGTTTCCAACATAGGGGATGATGGAAAAAAGGGCGGCGAACAGCGCTAAAAAAAGTGCAAAAGGCACTTGCCCGGCCAAAAAACCCAAATAATAGATGACAAATAGGAAAATCATGATTTTTCCCTTTCCGAGCATATAATCGTTGATAATTTGCGATGAGCCCTCCAGAATACTCCCGGCGGCACTATCGTTGCGTACCAGTTTTTGGAAGAACCGCACAAACATTTGTTTTTGCATCAGAAATAATACAATATACACCAGTATAAGAAACGATTGGGAAACTAAATTCGAGAGGGAAGAGACAAATGCCTTCGATAGGCTTGTTAATTTATCGGTAACATTCAGTTTTTTGCCAATAACATTTCCAACATCAATTTGAAAAGTTTGGGTCGTCCAATCATTGAAAGAAGTATATTTTTCAGTTGCTTTTTCCTTGATGGTCGGCCAGTCATCGGCCATGGCACCTACCTGCGAAGATATCAACCAAAAAAGTAAAAAAAGAATGATGGTAGCCAATAAAAGAGAAACACTGATGGCCAACCAACTGGGAAAACCCCATTTTTTGAACTTTTCGGTCGGTCTATTCAAAAGTGTCGCAATGATTGCAGATACCAAAAGGGGAAGTAGAAGATTCGCGCCATAATAGCAGAGTGCCCAAAGCCCTGAAACCAACAAAAGGGCCTTCAGGGCCTGATTTCCGGAAATCTCTATTTTTTCTTTAGTTCCCATGGTCCCTTATTTTTAACTTTTCGGATGACTCAACTATTCGGGGCGATCTTGTCCTATATATTTTCGATTTGCACCCCCTCATCAGGGCGGACTTCGCCTTACGATTCAAAAACGGTACGTTTCATAACAATTATACGAATAGAAAAAACCCGACAATAGCCAATAAAATGACTATCACTACTATGGTTACTATGGGAACTCTAGACTTCGAGGAGTTCGTCGTTTGATTGCGGACCCCGATACCGTCTTTCTGTTTTGTGTCTACCGGAGAGCTATCACTGGCCTCCCAATCCGTTTTCTTGTTTTCCATGGTCATTGTTTTGATTATCGCTGTTGTTCCGTAGGCATGATGAAGACATCATTGATATTCGCCCTTGCAGGTTGGGTCAGTGCGTAATGAATGGCCTCGGCAATATCTTCTGCCTCCAAAAACGTCATTTTTTGCATCTGCTTCATTTCTTCTTTGATATCGTCATCGGTAATCGTGTCCATCAACTCGGTCGATACGGCTCCCGGTTCGATACTGGTTACGTTTATACCGTATGCTGGGGCGAGTTCTTGACGCAATCCTTCCGAAAACATTTTTACGGCGGACTTGGTGGCACAGTATACAGCTCCGCCAGGAAAATAATTGTGGGCCGCACTTGACGCCACATTAATGATATGCCCTTGCTTATGCTCGATCATATTCGGCAGCACCGCAGCGACTCCGTTCAGAACACCTTTAATGTTCACATCGATCATTTGTTCCCATTCATCCGTCTTGAATTTTTTAATGTAGGAGAGCGGCATCAACCCTGCATTGTTAATCAAGGCATCAATGGATCCAAACTCGGTTAAGGTGTGCTCTACCAAATTTTTCCAATCCGATTTGTTGGTGACGTCTCCGGTGACCACGAAGGCCTGACCTCCCATGTCAACGATTTTGTCCTTTAATTCTTTGAGTCGATCTTCGCGGCGTGCCGTGAGTACCACTTTGGCTCCGGCTTTTGCCAATTTCAAGGCTGTTGCTTGACCTATCCCGCTTGAGGCTCCTGTAATTACTATTGTTTTACCACTGATGTCCATATGCTTATTTTATAGTTAAATTCAAATATCTGAATAGGACGGGGGATAGGTTGACCAATTTGATATTGTTCTTGACTCGATATCGTAGGTCGATCAGTATTCGCCCATTCGTCAAGAGTGGCGCAACAGCACATCCTATTTTCTAATTCACCAATTATATGCTGCATTTCATCGAATATCTTAGAAATATCCGATTTTTTCCCTTTGTGCATCCTAAGAACGGCCTAAAATCTGAAAAAAGTCAATGAAATAAGGCCTTTAGAGAGGTTTCTCTCCTAAGACCCATCCTTAAAAACCATCCTTTTTTAACAAAATCCATCCTAAAAAACCAAAAACCTATGAATTATTGCTAAGAACGCAACGGAGATGTTTTATGAACTTTGTCGAAGATATTAACCCTTTAATCGAAGAAATCATGAAACACCCCCTGACCTCAATGATTTTCGGCTCCGTTGTAACCTGCTTGAGCTATTCGGTATCCGCACAGGATATGAGTAGTTATACAGATGAAGATGCCAACGCACGAACCGAAAAAAGAATGAACGACTACCGTACCCTTGATTTGGGTAACGAAGAAACCGCTGTTAGTACCGGTAAATTTAGAAACCTGGACTTTAACCGCGTGTACGATTTACAATTTATCGAAGATCAGTTACTATCGGATGCCGATGTAGAGATAACGGAAGCAGACCGATCAGAGATTCAAAACCGATATAAAGCGCCGATCGCCCTTTCCGCTGACGGTACGGTCGCCTTTTTCAGTAAACCTGAATATATAAAGCCCCTGTACGGTGTTTTTTCCAAAAAAGAGCTGGTGCATAAGATATACCGCGCGGAAAAGAAAAACGGACAGTGGAAAAAAGCGGAGCAAGTCTCCGTGGCTCCGAAACATGCGTCCGTAATGCATCCGGCCTTGTCCGAAGATGGTAAGCGCTTGTTCTTTGCCTCGAATATGCCCGGAACCTTTGGCGAATATGACATCTATGTATCTACAGTGAAAGCTGACGGAAGCTTGGGCGTCGCCAAAAATTTGGGTAAGAAGGTCAACACGAAGAAAAACGACCTATATCCTAATGTCATAGAAGGCAACACATTATCCTTTGCATCTGAAGGCCATAGAGGTCAAGGTGGCCTAGACGTCTATATGTCTCAAGTCGATCGCGCCAAAGTCAGCTTGGCCATCAACCTGGGCAGCGATATCAATAGCGACGGCGATGAGTTTGCGGTGTCCCTAGCTTCTCAAGGCGGAACGGGCTACGTAATGTCAAACCGCGGAAACAGCAAGACCGACGTTCAAAAAGTAGCTTTCTCCTATGATGACAACGGAAATGGCCGCGATGACTACGATATCATGGAAGCCATGAACAATTCACAAATCGATTATACCAGTTCTCTTTTTGAAGACGAATAAAAGATCATGACCCTATTGACCGATCGCTGATACCTTAAGGCCCGGTCTTTATTAAACTGTGCAGCGGATGCATTGGGTCGGCCGAACGAAAAACTTGTGTAAAGTTTCCCCAAGTCGATCCAACATCCCAACAGTAACTACCCGTACCCCCACAGATTAACCATAATTACATTGCCATGAAAACTTCTCATAACCTACAGATAACCTTCGGAATGATAGCCCTGTTTTGCGCCGTACTAGGTCTGCAAAGCGTTCAAGCTCAGGAGCAGGCCCCTTCTTTGGGCACCAAGAGCACCTATCACAACCAATTGTTCTTCAACCGCTTTTTGATCAACCCTACCTTTTCATTGGTCCGTGAAGACAAATCATATATTACTTTATTGCACAGAAACCAGTATGCGACCTTTGAAGATAACGATCAGAACTATTTCTTAGGGTTCAGCAACAAATTAAACGAAACTACAGCGCTCGGTGCCAGTGTCTACAGCCAGTGGTCCGGTGTTGTTCAAGAATTCGGCTTCAACGCCAACTATGCGAAGGCAATACGCTTGAGCGATAAAAACAGCCTGACTTTCGGTACCAACCTTACCTATTTTACGGAAGGTATCGACAGAAACCGGATTATCACCGCCGATGCGGACAATGCCATAGAAGACTCCCAAAAGGAAAGCCAGATCGCAATTCAACCGGGCATTACTTTATCTATGGGCCAGTTCGACTTCGGGGTCTATGCCACAGATCTTTTCAAGTACAATCAGACCACCAACGAGTTTTCAACGAATTTGGGCGCCAAGACCGTAAGGGCATCCGTACAATATACCTATGAGTTTATGCAGAACCGGGGCATGTTGGCCAACGCCCGTTTGATGCCTCTCGTTCAGGTCGGCCAACAACAGGATGGTAGCATGAACTACATCGGTTCTATACTACTTGATCTACCGGATTACGGATGGTTTCAGACGAATTTTGATATGGAATACGGACTTTCCGCAGGTCTTGGGTTCAATTTGAGCAAAAAGATGTCCTTAGGATATCTGTTGGAGCGGGACATCGTCAACCAAGAAGCCGATTTGGGCTGGAACCACGAGGTGACTTTGGCCTATACCTTAGATAGGGAACATAATGCCAAAGGTCTTTTTGCTGAGGGTTCTGAGGATGCCAAGGTAGACCGTATCGTTCGTAACTACGAGGAACAGATATTGGCGCTTAAAGCCGAGGTGGAGAAAAATAAAGCTGCCATCAATAAAAGGGATGCCCTTGCGCAAGCGGCAACCACTCAGAATGACAATGTTGCCGTGGCGAATACTTCTAAAGGGACTGATACCTTGAAGAAAACCGTACTTACAGGTGACGCAGCGTCGGAATTCGACGACCGTGATGTGATGGAGGCCATGCTCGGCCAGAGTGATACCGAAGCTAATGATTTGGCTTACGAGAACCGTTTGATTTTAGATGAGCTTATTCTCAGACAAGATTCCATCGCCGCCGCACGTGCCGCAGCTTTTGATGAACGATTGGCCGCTATGGTCGCCGTTTTGAAGGATTCGCTACAGCGCAGCATGCAAACCCCACAGCAGCGTTCCGAGGCGTATCGTACCGCAGTAGCCGTGAACAATGCCAGGTTTGAGGCGATGAACAAGAAGAATGTTTCAGCCGCCGGTTATGCTACTGAAGCGATATCGAAAAAGAAAGATGCATTGGTGGCTGAAGTTTCGGCGCCGGTTGCAGCGGTCTCGAAGAGCGCACCCGTCGAAAAAATAATAATTGTTGAGAAAAAGACTCCTATGGTAGATGTGGCCGAGGCCGTTGCCGAAAACGCCAATACCAGCGATATCGCATCCGAAAAAGCCTACACCCGAACCGTGCAGTTCGAGCCGGTCAGTAAGGTGCTGGGCGAAATTATCACCAAGCCGGCCGTGACGCTGAGCGGAGATGCCGGAAATATGAAAGACGGCGTGAAGCTGCCGATCAAGACGATGAAAAAATCCGATTTGGTAGGCGTTACTTCTGGATACTATGTTATCGCCAATGTCTTTAAAAGCAGAAAGTATTTGGATGCCTTTTTGGGCGATCTCAAGAAAAAAGGACTGGATGCGGGCTATTTCTACAATAAGGAAAACGGATTACATTATGTGTATTTGGCCGATTACAATTATAAATCGGATGCCAAGACGGCTTATGTCTCGAATATGAACGGACAGTACAGTGCCGATAAATGGATTATGCAAGTTGACAATACATCCTCTATAGTGGACAACTTTTACGAAGATCAATAAAATTATGGTATTACAATATGGTTAGTGGGACCTTGTTTTTCGAAAAGAAAAATCAGGTAAAATTACAGCGGGAGAGGTCCCGCTGTTTTTTTTTGCTTTAAACTCAAATCCTAAGGTATATCCAAATTCAATACTAAAATCGAATCATAACATAAACGCAAATCTGGATTCAAATTCAGATCTAAATTTCAAGGGCAAATACGGACACCATTCTCAAATTGAAGAAAATCTATTTTATAAGATTTATATTACAATAATTACGCAATGCATATGGCGGATTTTTACCCTAAAATTGTATTATAATCGCTAAAGATCCTCGTAAGCCCCATTACCATTGGTCGAGATTTTCAGAATTCACCTCCTCCAAAAACCGGATGTACTACACAAAATTTTGGGAAACGACCGCATTTGAACGAAAAAAAGGTCCAATTTAAGAGGTAGGTTTGATATTTCACTAAGTTTGGTTTCTAATTCAAAACTATGAGAACGACTCATATTAAAATTTAGCCTTAGTAGAAACCCAAATCCCACACCATGAAACCCTACCTACATCTACCCCGTTACCGAAAAAAAAGGAGCTCCGAATCGAGCTCAAATTCTCTTCACTTCAAAGAGAATATTTTCACCCTATTCCACCATTACAATCGAAATTGTATTGCTTGAAAGTGTAACCTGCACTTTTCAGAATCGTTTTGATGTAAAGCGCATACGGATGGTTTTCCGTTAAAATATTGAACAGGATCCTTGTGGTATACCTACCGCTATACAAGGTTATCGAACCACTATTTTAAAAGGTCGACCTAGCTGCCTCTTGATTAACCTGATCAATAGGACCGTAATTTCCTATGCCTTTACTGACAATGATTTCGCGTATTTCGATGGAATAATCAGTACCCGATTACCCCAAGTCTAACCGATAGCATCTTTAACCTCAACAGGTTATGGATGGTATCAACAAAATCCCACTACCATGAGTATCAACACCTTAAAGAGTATCGTTATCGATAACGACCGTTCACTTCACAGTACATATCGACAGTATTTTGACATGTTTTTAGAATATTCGCTATGCGGTACCTATGTTTCCGCCGAAGAGGCGCTATTGCATTTTGAGACCCAATCCCCCGATATTATTTTTATCGAGGAGTCCCTCAACGATGAATGTGGTATCGAATGTATTCAGCGTTTCAGAAAAAAAGATTCTAATGTGAAGATTATCATGTTGAGCGGTCGCAACGATTTTAATTTAGTCAAAAAAGCGTTCAAGAACAACGCCAACGGCTATCTTTCAAAACCTGTGACCGAACGCAAGCTTTACAATGCTTTAGATTCGATCAAGAACGAAGGCGCCGCTATGAGCAATGATATTATCAGTCTGTTCGTGGCAACCTTCCAGCGTAAATCCCGAGAAATCTTTTCGGAGCGCGAAAATCAGGTTATCGACCTGCTCTGTCAGGGTGCCACCTACAAGTCCATCGCCGAAAAACTATTCGTAACCGCAAGTGCGGTGAACTTTCACGTGCAGAATATCTACATGAAACTGGATGTCAATTCCAAATCGGAAGCGCTCGTAAAGTTGCAGGAGTTGGACTATGCCGGAAAGGCGGCGTAACATGTTGGCCGTTCTAGCTAGTAGATTCGGCGGTCAGGCACAGTCCAAAATTTGATTCGATTGCCCAAAGTTTCGGTCTCGATTTTGGCCTTTCTTGGGTGTGTCGAGAGATTGGACCTAAATTTTAATAGTAATGATTTTTCCTCCGCAGTCAAGGGGCCGTCAGAAAGGGCGGCCTCTTTTTTGTTTACGATCAAATACGTAGCACCGCGGTTCTTCCCTTAAGATTTTATGAGGCGAACGCGAAAATACCGACGACCGAAAAACTGTAATGGCCAAATTTTCCAAAATTGTACCGTTCACAACCCATTATTGAGCGTCAACGGATAAGGCCATCCGCAAGAAATATCCTATTTTTGCAGCTCCAAGACAGAATCAGAAGCAGTAATGATCGACACCATAAAAAATCTGGAGTGGCGCTACGCGGTTAAAAAGTTCAATACCGACAGCATACTTTCCGAAGAAAAAGTTGAAGGCCTGAAACAGGCGTTCAACCTCACCGCGACATCCTACGGTCTGCAACCAATTACGATGTTGGTACTCCGGGACAAGGCGCTTCAAAATAAGCTGGTCGCCCATTCCTACGGCCAGTTACAGGTCGCCCAAGCTTCTCATGTACTTGTGATTTGCATTCAAGATGCCATTGACAAAGACTATATCACGAGCTATTTTGAGCGGGTCAAGAAAATTCGGGGAACGAGTGATTCCATCTTGGAACCTTTTAAAGATGCTATGGTCGCCGATTTTTCAAAGAAGGATATTCAGGAAATACGGCATTGGGCCAAGAACCAGGCGTATCTCGCATTGGGCAATTTGTTGACCATTTGCGCCATGGAAAAAATCGATTCCTGTCCCATGGAAGGTTTCGACCCAATGGGCTATGCAGAGGTACTACAGCTCGCTAGCAGAGGTCTGGCCCCCGTGTTGGTACTGCCCGTAGGCTACCGTGCCGATGACGATATGTTTTCGGAGTTTAAAAAAGTACGTAAAGATTTAAAAGATAGTGTTATAGATATAAAATTATAAATAAATAGTTTAATAATAACTAATAGAACAAAACACCACACTGAATGCCGGGATTCGAACTTTTTGGAGATCAAGAAAGAGCACAAGTACAAGATGTAATGGATTCCGGTGTACTGATGCGCTACGGTTTCGACGGTATGCGCAACGGACACTGGAAGGCTATTGAGCTCGAAAAGGCGCTGGCCAAACGCATGCGGGTGAAACATGCGCAGCTCGTCAGTAGCGGTACTTCAGCTTTAACTGTTGCTTTAGTTAGTGCGGGTATAGGTGCCGGAGATGAGGTGATTATGCCTACTTTTACTTTTGTCGCCAGTTTTGAATCCATCTTGGCCATAGGCGCGATTCCGATTTTGGTCGATGTTGACGATACCTTATGCTTGAATCCCGAGGCCGTAGAAAAAGCGATTACCCCGAATACCAAGGTGGTCATGCCGGTACACATGTGCGGATCTATGGCCGATCTTAAGGCGTTGAAGGCCATCTGTGACCAGCACGACCTTCTACTGTTAGAGGA
>JBATUY010000116.1:0-5802 GCA_049671465.1 Pricia sp.
GAGTAGGCCAGTAAAAAATCGAGGCTACCGCGACTTGTTTTTACCAATTTACAGTTGTTGTGTATGTTAGCGTAACTATCATCCATATTCATTGGGTATTGTTTCGTTACTATAACGCCACTATACCAAAAGGGGATGCATCCCTCCGACCTATGACGCGTTAATTCGTCAAAACTATATCGTTCTCCTCGATAATCTTTCTCAGGTTGATCAAAGCGTAACGCATCCTACCTAGCGCGGTGTTGATGCTGACGCCCGTATTTTCCGAAATTTCCTTAAAACTCATATCCTTATACATCCGCATAATCAGCACTTCCTTTTGATCCGAAGGCAGTTCTTCTATCAAGACCCCAAGATCCTGATCGATCTGATCTTTAATACATTGGCGTTCGGCATCCAGTTTATCGTCGCCCATCAACGCAAAAATATTGTAACTGTCCGCCCCCTGAAACATGGGCATGCGGCTAGATTTCCGAAAATGGTCTATAATAAGGTTGTGGGCAATACGCATGATCCAGGGCAAAAATTTACCTTCTTCATTATAGGCACCGCGACGTAAGGTCTTGATTACTTTGATAAAGGTATCCTGGAAAATGTCTTCGGTAATACTGCGGTTTCCAACTTTGGAATAAATAAAACTACTAAGGCGTTGATTGTGCTTGGCGATAAGGCCTTCAAGGGCTCTTTCGTCGCCGGACACATATCTTTGAATAAGAAGGGAATCTTCGAGTTGTGGCTCCATAACAATTACTTTTTTTGGTTAAACACGACCACTCTTCAAAGGAAAGAGCGCGTGCTAAAGAAAAACGATATCTTTAAAAAAGTAATTTTATGCTATAGGCGTCTCGTTGAATTAACGTTTTGTTAGAGGTCAAATATAGAGAAAAATTAATGACCGCAAAAAAAAATGTGTGTGTGACCTGAATCACTGTTTGTATATACGTTAAAGTTTACCTAATGGTTCATTTGTGCAATTTCCCCAAGAATACCTAGATAATATTCTGGCAAGCGGATAATGCTGTGACTTTTGAATTACCTTTGCAAAATGAAGATAGGCATACCTAAGTTAGAGGATGTAAATCCCAAAGAAAACATCATTATTAAAGGCGCGAAACTGCATAACCTTAAGAATATCGATGTCGTAATTCCGCGGAACAAATTGGTAGTCATTACCGGCCTTTCGGGCTCCGGGAAGTCCAGCTTGGCTTTCGATACCCTCTACGCCGAAGGCCAACGTCGTTATGTAGAGAGCCTTTCGTCTTACGCCCGCCAATTCTTGGGGAAACTCGATAAGCCGAAAGTGGACTATATAAAAGGAATCGCCCCGGCCATTGCCATCGAACAGAAGGTGAACTCTACCAACCCACGCTCTACTGTTGGTACGACCACCGAGATTTACGATTATCTTAAGCTGCTCTATGCCCGTATCGGAAAGACGTTTTCGCCCGTTTCCGGAAACGAGGTGAAAAAACATACGGTTACCGATGTTATCAATTATATCAAGACCTTTGACGAAGGCGTAAAGCTACTGCTGCTAGCGCCCATAAAAATCGATGCCAAGCGAGATACGCTTAAGTCATTGCAGCTCTTATCAAAACAGGGCTACGCCCGTATTAAATATAAGGATGAAGTTATTCGGATAGATGCCGCCCCAAAAAACATCGGCCGTGAATTCGATTTGGTAGTAGATCGTATTATTACCAAGGACGATGCCGATTTTCTAAACCGCTTGGCCAATGCCATCGATACCGCTTTTTTCGAAGGGAAGGGTGAATTGACTATCGAAGAGCTCTCGACAGAAAATAGGAAGCATTTCAGTAGTAATTTTGAGTTGGATGGAATGTCCTTTTTGGAGCCCAACGTACATCTGTTTAGTTTCAACAACCCCTACGGTGCCTGCCCGAAATGTGAAGGCTATGGCGATGTCATCGGTATCGACGAAGATCTGGTAATTCCCAATACCGCTTTATCCGTCTATGACAACGCTATTTTTGCCTGGCGCGGCGAGAGTATGGGATGGTACCGTGATCAACTGGTGAATTCCGCCTATAAATTCGACTTCCCCATTCATAAACCTTGGTTCGAGCTTTCGGAAGATCAAAAACAATTGGTGTGGGACGGGAACGACCATTTTATCGGGCTACACAAGTTTTTTACGACGCTTGAAGAGAAAAGTTATAAAATTCAGAACCGGGTGATGCTCTCGCGTTATCGAGGCAAGACGCGCTGTAGCATGTGTAAGGGAAAGCGTCTGCGCAAGGAAACGGATTATGTGAAAGTAGACGGACACCATATTTCACAGCTCGTTGAACTGCCCATCCAGAAATTGATCGGTTTCTTTGAAAAAATTTCACTGGGCGAGCACGATGCACAGATCGCTTCACGCCTATTGAAAGAAATCAATACCCGTTTAGGCTTTTTGCAAAAGGTCGGCTTGGGATATCTGACCCTTAACCGCAAATCAAATAGCCTATCCGGTGGAGAAAGCCAGCGTATCAATCTGGCCACTTCTCTGGGCAGTAGCCTGGTAGGAAGTATGTATATTTTAGACGAACCCAGTATCGGATTGCATCCCAAAGATACCGAGAACCTGATCGAGGTCTTAAAATCCCTGCGCGACCTGGGTAATACCGTTATCGTGGTAGAGCACGACGAAGATATCATGAAAGCTGCGGACGAGGTCATCGATATCGGTCCAGAGGCCGGTACGCACGGGGGCGAAGTGGTAGCCTACGGTCCCTTGAACGAAATCTTAAAATCCAATTCCTTGACTGCGGAATATCTGAACGGCACCCAAGAAATTGCGGTACCTCAAAAAAGACGCACTTCAAAAGCACATATCACCATTAAAGGCGCTCGGGAACACAACCTCAAGAACATCGATATCACCTTTCCCTTGAATATGCTTACGGTGGTGACCGGCGTATCCGGAAGTGGCAAAAGTACTTTGGTCAAAAAACTGCTCTATCCAATTATGTTAAAGGAAACCGGCGGTTATGGCGAAAAAGCCGGGCAGTACACCTCGTTCGAAGGTCAATTCAAGGCCATTAAACATGTGGAGTTTGTAGACCAGAATCCCATCGGACGCTCATCCCGTTCCAATCCCGTGACCTACATCAAGGCCTACGACGACATCCGGAATCTTTTTGCATCCCAAAAATTGAGCAAGATACGCAGCTATCAGGCCAAACACTTTTCCTTTAACGTCGACGGCGGCCGTTGCGAAAAATGTAAGGGTGAGGGAGAAATTACGGTGGAAATGCAATTTATGGCCGACGTACATCTCGAGTGCGACACCTGTCGTGGCAAACGCTTTAAAAAGGAAGTCCTAGAAGTCAAATTCGAAGACGCCAACATCGACGATGTGCTCAATATGACCATAGACGATGCCATCGCCTTTTTTGAAAGTGGCAAACAAGACAAGATTATCAATAAACTAAAACCCCTGCAAGCGGTAGGTCTTGGTTATGTTACCTTGGGGCAGTCGTCCTCTACCCTATCCGGTGGCGAGGCGCAACGCATCAAACTTGCGTCGTTTTTGGTAAAGGCGACCACGAAAGACAAAGCCCTCTTTATCTTCGACGAACCCACTACCGGACTCCATTTTCACGATATAAAAAAACTATTGAAATCTTTTGATGCCCTGATTGCCAAAGGCCATTCCGTTATCGTCATCGAGCACAATATAGAACTCATCAAATGTGCGGACTATATCATCGACCTCGGCCCCGAGGGCGGGGATAATGGCGGGGAACTACTGGCTGAAGGTACGCCCGAAGAAATTGTCAAGAGCAAAAAATCTTTTACGGCGGGGTATTTGAAAGAGAAGTTGTGAAAATAAGTTTGAGGTGTTGAATTAGGACTTCATCTTACGCTTAAAAACGAATCTACCACAGTAAAGCCTGTAACGAATACCATATTTCATTATAAAAAAACGATTTTAATGTATTGATTTTCAGTATATTAAAATTAATAAATATTTCTGGCACGTTGTTTGTTTTAGATAAGGCGAATGTAAATAGTTGCATTCACGACCGCCCGCTGCATGGCAGGCCCAAAACCTTATACTATGAAAAACGTAGTCCTTTTTTTAACGGCGCTTATCTTAGGTACCTCCGGTGCCTTGGCCACAACTACCTTTGATGATAAGGTTTCGAAAATCCGGTCTTATCGGTACAACGACTCTTTTATTTTTGTCGAGGACGGTATTACCTTTTCGGTATATCCTGATGGGGAATTTGATTTCTACATCGACGACCGTGTTACGGGCCGCAGAAACGGAGTGACCTTCAACTCTGGTTACGATTATAGTCCCTATGCCCAATATGACGATTATGGTGCCGTAATCCAAGTCGAAAATGTACCTATCTTTTATGATTATTACGGTCGTGTGTCGCAAATCGGCGATGTGGATATCAATTATCGCCGTAACCGAGTACGTAGTGTCGGCGGTATGTATGTCTACTACAACAATAGAGGATTCTACGATTACCATACCGGATACATTAACGTGTACAACAGGCATTATGTGTACCGACCTTTTCACGCCTTTTTCGCCAGACCTTCGCTAGGATTCTGTTTGGTATACAATCGACCTTACCGTAGGTATTACAGTCCGATACGTTATACCTATTATAATCCATATCGCTATAACACGAGAAGGGCCTACGCAAAAATAGGACGCACCCATCGTTACAATAAAGTACGAAGCGAGCGGTCAAGAATATACAGAAATGACAGCAGGGTGGCCGTTCGGAACAGCACCGCCCGCAGTAGCCGAAGTGTCGCAGATAGAAATAGCAGCGCCAATAGAACGAATCGCTCTATAGCGAGTCGTGGTGACCGCTCAACAGCAAGTCGCAGCAATCGCGCAAGTACAAATCGAAGTACCGCCGTGAATGCAGACCGCAGCCGGGGTACTGCCAGAAGTAGCGCGAGCCGTTCGACAAACTCCCGAAATGGAAATAAGGTCGCTGCGAGAACGACTTCACAGCGGTCTGTACGACAGGCAACTTCGAGAAATAACGCCGGTATCGGTTCAAGGGCTACTTCGTCAAGAAGTGTCAGTCAGGCGCCATCAAGAAGTAGAAGTAGCGCGGCGACGCGAAGTTCCTCCTCGAGAAACGTGACTAAGGCTCCATCGAGAAGCAGAAGCAGCGCGGCGACGCGAAGTTCTTCCTCGAGAAGTGTGAGCAAGGCTCCGTCAAGAAGTAGAAGTAGAAGTAGTGTCGCGACGCGAAGTTCTTCTTCAAGAAGTGTAAGTAAAGCTCCATCGAGAAGCAGAAGTAGTGCATCTACAAGAAGTACCGCCAGTAAATCGTCTTCAGGTGGCAGCAGGAATAACACGGCTCGATCATCATCGTCACGAAGTTCTAGAAGATATTAAAAACAGTTTTTAGGTTGGTTAGTTGTTTGCCCCCGTAGCGGATGTATGCGCTGCGGGGGTTTTTTGGTAAGATGGCACCTTTTCAATTACCGGTGTCCTTAACAACGGCTCGCTCCAAAGTGACTTTGACCGACTTGCTTATGGGGGTTTTACTTTTTTCGGCGTAGTGATTATAGGGCACCACTAAATTAGTTTCAGGAAAATAGGCCGCCAGATCGCCTTGGGGAATCTTATAAGGAAGCACCTTGAAATTAGGCGCCGTACGCAAAACGGTATCGTAGTTGCTGTGGATGTTGACCACATCCATTTTTTTAAATCCCCGAGCCTCCATATCCTTGGGATTCATGAACAGTACCCTTCGCTCGTTGTAGACGCCGCGATAGCGATCGTCAAGTCCGTAAATCGTAGTGTTGAAC
>JBATUY010000117.1:0-4142 GCA_049671465.1 Pricia sp.
GCACAGGGTCCTGATGAAAACCAGTTAGGTGCCTGGTATATGTATTTTTGGAACACCACATTTGGCGAATCGAATTGGGGCCTTCAAGGCGATTACCAATATCGTGATTGGCGCGGTCTGGGCGACAGGGAACAGCTATTATTGAGAACGGGCGTAACCTATGCACCGTCTGATTCTGGTTTAAAGCTCACCTTGGGCTATGCCAATATAACCACGGGCCAATACGGTACCGAAATTGATGCGCCCGTTTCCGAAAACCGCATTTATCAAGAAGCTCTGTTCGGGCAGACCGTTTGGAAGCGACTTCTGCTGACCCATCGTATTCGTTATGAGCAGCGTTTTGTGGAAGATCAGGATTTCAGAACACGTTACCGGTATAATCTTTTTGTGAACGTGCCATTCAAGGGAGATACTCTAGGCAAAGGAACACCTTACTTTGCTTTCTACAATGAGATTTTCATTAATGGCGAGCGTAGCATTGGCAATGGCAGAAGTGTTCAGTTCTTTGACCGAAACCGAACCTATCTAGGATTCGGCTACGCGCTGAAAGACAATATTCGCTTTCAACTAGGATGGATGCAACAGACCACCGTCAACTGGCAAAAAGGACAATTACAGTTTAGTATGCACCATACATTTTAATCTTATTTATACTACCACCCAAAACTGGGTTTCATCAACGAAAACTGTGGAGCGATTCACACCGCAATCGACGGTGCCGAACTCGGTCATATCACCAAAATGCTCAAGAACATAAAGCCAGCGGTCGTCATTTCTGCCAAATCACAGGGGCCCAAGTCCTCGAAGAACCCAGCTTTGGTCCATGAGGTAAGTGAAAACAACGTTAGGTATGCCATTGATAAAATCAAAAAGGATAGCCCGTTGCTGAACAATATGCTGAAAAACGGAGAAATCGATATCAAGGGTGCGGTATATGATATGGATACCGGCGTGGTGAACTTTTTGTAAAGTTTACTCATGACTTAAAAAGCCCCTCTAAAATCGGAGGGGTTTAAACTAAAACTTTTAAAAGGCAAACCATGGATATAGCTCTCTAGGAAAACATAATAGGGAAAGTTGTCGACTATATAGAACTTATTTAGTCCGAGACTCCGAACCTCTTAAAGAACATCAGCGACGAATAGGTCTTCAGTGTACGAAATATTAATAATAAAATTGAAATCTGTCATTACTTGAACGGGGCCTGCCGACCCTATTTCCAGACAGTGGTTGGTTGGTATTTGGGAAGGTTGGTAGTGTCCCTATTTCAACAATAAATCTTGGGCTCGTCCTAAAATATAAAACCTTGCAAATTATATGATTTGCAAGGTTTTTATTTCGGATGATGTTCCGTTCGGTGACCTGGCTGGGGCTCGAACCCAGGACCCTCTCCTTAAAAGGGAGATGCTCTACCAACTGAGCTACCAGGTCAAATCACTGTAAAAGCTAAAAGTATGCGTGTGAGATATGTCAAAGTGTTTCCCTTTAGCGGCTGCAAATATAAGTTCATTAATTAATTTTACAAGTCGATTTGAAGAGAAATTTCAGTTTTCTTTGAATTGCTATCAAAATACATCATTTTTACCGAAATATTGAGAAGTGAAAATAGTACTCTTAGGATATATGGGAAGCGGAAAGTCTACCATTGGCAGGCATCTCGCGGAGCACCTGAAACTACCGTTCACGGATTTGGATACCTATATCGAAAAAAAGGAAAAATCGACGATTGCCGAAGTTTTTCAGAGTAGGGGAGAGCTCTATTTTAGAAAAAGGGAATATCAATACCTGTGTGAGGTGCTAGGTCAGGAAGCCGATGTAGTGCTTTCCGTAGGCGGGGGAACGCCTTGTTACGGTTCGAATATGGACGCGATTTTAGGCAGTACTGATGCGGTTTTCTACTTGAACGTTCCCATTTCGCAATTGGTGGAACGATTGTCTCAACACAAAGATCAAAGGCCATTGGTCCGTGATATTCCGGATGAGGACTTACCGGAATTCATCGGCAAGCATCTTTTTGAGCGTAGCGCATTCTATAACCGGGCTCATTTTACGATATACTGCGGAAACAAAGGACCCGAGAACGTTGCCCTCGAAGTGATGGATATTTTGGATAGCATAAAATCTCTTAAAGAGTAAAATGATAGGATTTTATCGGGAGGTCATTTTCGTTTCGCTTTTATTGTCCTAGGGTAACAATCACCTCCCCGTTGTCACCCATCAGTCTTGAGCTGTCACCCATCAGTCTTGAGCTGTCACCGGTTACCCAATCTCAATCTAAATATACCTTATCGTTTTTGGCTTTGAACTCCACATGCACATGCTCTTGCAACGAGGTGGATAACGAAATACCCTTATAATCGGCCTTCACGGGATACTTTTTATGGTTCCTATTCACCAAGACCGCAGTTTTCAACTGTTTTAAGGGTGTCTTTAAGAAGTGATGCACCCCATAAATGAGCGTAGTGCCGGAATTCAGAACATCATCTACCAGAACAACGGACTTATTCTCGTATGCTTTTTCGGGAATCGAGGTCTGCACGCCACTTTTCAGGGGGTCGGACTTGTCCATACTCATCTTGCAGAGGCTTATCTCCGCTTCCGTAATCTTTTGTAGCACGGTCTGCAGCTTTTTGGCGAACTGTAGTCCGCCGCCATCAATACCGGCAATAACAATCTCCTTCTCCTCGACATTGGCTTCGTAGATTTGATAGGCGATACGGCGTATGGTATGCTGTATTTGTTCGTGTGAAAGTATCTTGTTTTCCATAGGTTAATGGTTTACTAGTAAAATTTAGCATTAGACTAAGCCGTATTCTGAGTCTCAAGGAGTCAGCGTATTTTCCAAAATCATCAAATCGATATTCGATTCTTCCCAAAGATCGGACATTTCTTTTGGAACAGGCGTAAATGCGTAGGTAAAAGAGCTCAATATAATATCTTCATCACCGTCTTGGTCGATATCTCCGGCATCCAACAACAGCCATCTGCCCAGTTTTGAATCTTGAAAGGTATTCGGTTTAAATTCAAATTTATCCGCATTCTTATTTTCTAGATAGACAAATGAAAATTCAGGCTTGCTCTTGTAATCCGGAAAGGTAGAGAGCACTCCTAAATCAATATCCCCATCACGATCAAAATCGCGAGCGACCAATCTTGTCGCACCGTTCATGGCGTAAAAAAATTTCTGTTCAAATTGGTTCCTTCCATCATTGATGAAGATTCGCACACCATGATAGGGCTTGTGAACGTAGCTCTTATCGGCATTATCTCCATGTACGGTAATGAGGTCATCATCGCCATCACCATCATAATCGATCAGCTCGAACCAACTAGTACCGTAGACCGGACTAAATTCAATAACCGATTCGGGGCGAAACTCCAACTCGTTGTGTTGATATAATATGACAATGCTTTCCTTTCCCTGTGCGGTGAGGCTGACCAAATCATCTTTGCCATCACCGTTCATATCTTTTGCTATGCTTCTTGTAGCGCCCGGTCGGTTTAATAGGGTTTTCTTCCGGTACGCCCCGTTCTTTTCTTTCGTAAGTAATGAAAGAGCTCCGGTGAGGTTTCCGAATTCGCTAACAACTAGTTCATCTTGACCGTCATCGTTAAAATCGTGAATTAGCGTGTGAACTGGTCTATGTAGTGTTATCGGTAATTGTTCTAGGGTGTCGTTCGATTTTATTTGGATGTTTCCGCTCGCAATTTCCGAGGGGTTTAAATAGCCCGTGTGGGTAATGTAGTGGTTCCCGTTTTTTTTGGAATAGGCCGTAACCGCCTCCCCGGTTTGTATGATTTTATCTGATTTACCACTGAAAAGGTCGTGTCTTGTTACATCGCCGTTCAGATCGGCGGTTATGATATCATGTTTTTGTCTGTCATATTCTAAAAATGTAATGAAAGATCCCGAAATACTATCAATGCGAATTGGTTTAGGGATGAATTGGGATAATTCATGACGGTCTAGCGGATTCATATCCGATGGTAGGGAATCTGGGGCCATCGCGATGATGTAATTTTTCAATAGGTTCCAATCTTCTATTGACAGTGCAGGTTTGCCAGCGTAGATGCCCGTCTTTTTTATGGCGTACTGTTCATCGAACGAAAGCCCCTTGTATGGGTCGTTCGTACTATCAATG
>JBATUY010000118.1:0-13203 GCA_049671465.1 Pricia sp.
CCAAAATGATTCCGATCAGGGAAAGGCTCATCAACACCACCAGCAGCACAAATAACTTCTTGTTCATCTAACGAAGCCTTCTTTACTTTCTACGTTAAATTCCGGGGAAAGCATTCCATTTCATATTCAACATCAAACAATCTGCCAAAAACCTCAATATATCGGAAACATAGCAAGATAGGTTCAGACCGCTATTCACGTAAAATTAAAGATTTAACAACAGCAATTGGGGTGTTTAACCAAACCTTAACAAAAATGTTAAAATTCACCCTGTGCCAGCAATGTCGATAGTTCTTGGTGCACCTCGAATACCAAGGCTTCCGTTTTCTCTAGGTCAAGATTTTCAATAATGTAATCTGCCCGTTTCATCTTTTCGGAGTCATTCCATTGATTTCGCATCCTCGCTTTGATATCTTCCTCGGATAGGCCTGCATCCCTTTTCTTAATTCGCTCAATACGAGCGCTCTCCGGAGCCGTAATCAATATAGTCTTGTCATAAAAATCTTGTGATCCGATTTCAAAAATGATAGCGGCCTCTTGAATGACGTACACGGTTTCTTGACGTTCCGCCCAGGCCAAAAAATGCTTGCGCACTGCCGGATGCACGATGGAATTGATTTTGTCCAAAAGTGATTTTGTAGCAAATACCCGTTTGGATATATACGTTTTGTTTAACCTTTGCCCCTCATATGCCTGATTCCCCAGTAAGTCTATCAGCGCTTTTTTAACCTCGCCCGAGGTTTCCATAAGTCTTTTCGCTTCCGTATCGGAATTATATACAGGAACCCCTAATGCGGCGAACATCAGTGCCACAGTGGTCTTACCGCTACCGATACCTCCCGTGAGACCCACAAGCTTGCCCATATCCGTTTCGTTTTAAATTAGGAAAATGCCTGTCAATATAGCTTATCTTTTTTTGACGATATACTCTACACTTTTTTCCTTTAAGCGCACACTATGCAGACCTTCCGGTTTTGTTCTCAGTTTGAGAAGGAGTTCTTCGGATTGGGTATCTTTCTGCAGCGCATAGTCCGCTATCACCTGAAAATCGGATTCTTTTAAAGCTTTCAAACGTTTTAGCTTGGCTTTACAGACTACGGAAACACTTTCTGGAAACGTCTTTATCTCTAAAGTATTTGGAAGGTTGATAACGGTAATCGGCACTTGAAACACCCGTTCTGAAAAGCGTTCGATTTTACCGCTCAATACCACTTCTGTTTCGGAATAGGTGGTGTTTTTTAATGGGGAAGGAAGTACAATATTCAGTTCTTCGGAAAAATCATCGGTAAGATCCGGTAGGGTAACTCTTTCGGTCCGTAGCTGTAAGATACTATCGATTTCGGGTTTGGGGCCGGTAATCGAAATGGAATCGGGATCGATTTCGACCTTTCCGTCGAGCAGATAGTTTTGACCCAAATCAATTTGTATTTGTGGTTTTACCGGAACTTTTTTGGTGAACACCGGAAGCATATCCAAAAACAGGGTATCGTTTTCGATTTCCAATAACGACATCGTACCGGTCAACTGTTTTTCTATTTGGCCACGATATCTGTTTTCGGGGATAAAGAAATTACCGTCTGATTTTTCGGCCTCCGAAACGTCAATGCTAACCAGCTTGTTCTTAAAATTAAATCCTAAAAACTGAAATCCACCGGCCCTTAATTTAACCTCCATCTCATCTTTCGAAGCTCCTTTGAACAAGTATCCATCGGGCAGATTTACATACTGCAGATCAAAGGCCGCGGTACTCACATAAGTCTGTGAAAGGGCCTTAAGGAACCATATGGCCGCCGAACAGACCAGAAACACAAAGAACACCTTTACCTTTCTTTTCTTGAGAACTCTTTTGATACTCTTTATCATCATTTTGGTTTACGCCGGCGCATCGGTATCGGTTATCTTGAAGAAAAGCTGTGGAAATATTGTTTCGGGCTTCTTCTCGCTAAAGTTAATAAACAAGGTCGAGGTAAGAAAACCGTATCCGTAGCCTAAAAATTGAACGGCCACGGCCGCTAAGGATAAGAGCCCAATGGCCAGACTTCGATTTTTTAGGAGGGAATCGATGAATATCAGCGCAAAGTAGAAGCCGTAAAGCAATAGCGGCATCGCGATGCCCACAGCATAAAGGATTAGGGCCAGAAGGAAACCCAAACAGAAAAATGTCGGGAACCAATAGGTCATTTTCGCGGTTTTGGGAAACCGACGGGTCAGAATCGGACGTACCATGCCGAACTTTTTTACCTGCACGAAAAATTTACGCCAATCGATACGGCGTTTGTGATATACGAAGGCCTCGGGAATCAGTTTGGTGACATAGCCTTTTTCCCAGATGCGAAACGTTAGGTCGGGATCCTCGCCCGGATGTATGTTGCCAAACCCACCGGTAATCTCGAAGACCGTTTTCGACAGCCCCATATTGAAACTGCGGGGCTGAAACCCTTTATACGTGACGGAGTTCTTCGTTCTATCGTTATTCTTTGTCGCAACTCTTTTACTGCCGCGTATACCACCCGTGGTCAATACGGCCGTCATCGCGTAATTAATGGCCTTTTGAACCAGACTGAAGGATTCATGGGCCGCATCCGGCCCCCCATAACAGTGCACGAAATCTTCTTGAAGTGATTTGGCGACTTTCTCGAGATACTGCGGCGGCAGCATACAATCAGAGTCTAAAATAATAAAATAGTCCCCTTTGGCCCGTGCCATACCATAATTGCGGGAACTCCCGGGGCCTGAATTGCGCTTGGTCAAGTAGGTTATCGTAAACCGATGATCACTATTCGTGTGCCGTCTCAAAAAATCCACAATAACCTGCTCACAGGGAATCTCGGACCCGTCTTCGACAATGACAATTTCAAAAGGTTCGGCGTAGGTCTGTAGGGCCATACTTTCCAATAATTCCCCGATTTCATCAGGCCGATCGTAAACGGGAATTATAACGGAAAAATCTGGGCTCATTTAGAATTACTTCGCAAACTGTTCGATAACCTCTTGACTGACACCGGTATTGGAGAAGCCGCCGTCGTGGAAGAGATTTTGCATCGTCACCTTTTTCGTCAAATCTGAGAATAAAGTAACGGTATAGTCTGCACACTCGAGCGCCGTAGCATTGCCCAGTGGACTCATTTTTTCGGCATAATTGATAAAGCCGTCAAAGCCTTTGACGCCCTGTCCCGCTGTGGTCGCCGTTGGTGATTGCGAGATGGTATTGACCCGAACTTTCTTTTCCTTTCCGAAAAAATAGCCGAAGCTCCGGGCCACGGATTCGAGATAGGCCTTATTATCCGCCATGTCGTTATAATCCGGAAAAACCCGTTGCGCCGCCATATAGGTAAGCGCTACAATGCTGCCCCATTCGTTCATGGCATCGGCCTTGTGCAAGGTTTGCAGAACTTTATGGAAGGAAAGTGCGGAAATATCCCATCCCTTAGTGGTAAAGTCATATTTCTCATCGGTGTAGGCCCGTCCTTTACGAACATTGACGGACATACCGATGGCGTGTAGCACGAAATCGATTTTGCCCCCTAGAATTTCAACGGCTTTTGAAACCAGATTTTCCAAATCCTCCTCACTGGTAGCATCCGCGGCAACCACCTCTGAACCGGTCTTCTTGGCCAGTTCATCGATTTGGCCCATGCGCAGGGCTATAGGTGCGTTGGTCAACACAAAGGTTCCACCTTCTTCGTGAATTCTTTCAGCGGTTTTCCAAGCGATGGAGTTCTCATCTAAAGCCCCGAAAATAATTCCTTTTTTTCCTTTCAATAAATTATATGACATATGTTCTAGGTTTGTGCACTGTTAGTGCCTCAAAGATATTTAAAAAGTTGGCAGCGGCCGCAATTTTAATTCAACAGCTCCCGGGCATGTGCCATTGCCGAATCCGTCAAGGCCTTACCGCCCAACATTCCGGCAAGTTCGACCACCCGCTCATCGGGATTCAATTTTTTCATTTTGGTATGGGTCGTCTTTTCGACCTCGACCTTAAAGACCTTGAAATGATGATCGCCTTTTGACGCCACCTGCGGCAGATGGGTAATCGAGAAAACCTGCATCGTTTTGCTCATGGCCTTCATGATGTCTCCCATCTTGTTGGAGATTTCGCCCGAAACACCGGTATCGATCTCGTCGAACATCATCGTGGGCAAATGTTCGTACTTGGCCAATATAGCCTTTATGGTCAACATGATACGGGAAAGCTCACCCCCGGAGGCCACCTTTTTCAGTTCCCCGAATTCCGTACCCTTGTTGGCCGAAAACAAAAAGGTCAGTTCGTCTTTTCCGTTGCTGCGAAATTCCTTTGATGGCTGAATTTCAATCTTGAAGGTGGCACTGGGCATCCCCAATGCCGACAAGTTTTGCCGTAGTTGTTTCTGGAAGTCGGGAATGACTTTTTTCCGCTTTGCCGATATCGACTCCGCCACCATTTGCAGCGCTGCTTCCTGAACTTTCTGCAACTCCTGTTTCTTGCGGATGTCGGATTCCAAATTTTCGGTGATACCGACTTTTTCGTCCAGGGCGTCCTTGATGGCCAGCAGTTCGGTGACGTCTTGAACCCCATGCTTTTTCTGGAGATCGTAGAGTTGCTGTAGGCGGGTATTGGTTTCTTCCAGCAGTTGGGGGTCCGCCTCTGCCCTGTCCTGAAAATTCTGAAGTTCGCCGGCGATGTCATCGATTTCGATGGCGACGGATTGTATGCGCTGGTTCAGGTCGGTATATTGACTTCCGAAATTGGCCAGTCGACCGGTGACCTGTTTGAGTTCCGTCAGCAAGTTGACCACCCCTACCTGCTCATCGTTCAGAAGCTGGTGGCCGTTCGAAAGCATTTCCAAAATATTTTCGACGTTGTTCAGCTGTTCGTAGCGCTCTTCCAGTTCCTCTTGAACACCTTCCTTCAGGTTGGCGGCCTCCAATTCTTCGAACAGAAACGTATTGTAGTCGTGTTCCTTGACCGCTTCCTTTTGAAAATCGATTAGGGCCTCCAGTTCTTTGGTGGTCTTACGATAGGCTATACGTTTATCCGCATATTCCGAAAGCAGTGTGCTATTATCCGCCAAGGCATCAATGACTTTCAGTTGAAAATCATTATCCGTCAATCGCAGGGTCTGGTTCTGTGAGTGCACGTCTATCAGGCTATCCCCCAATTGTGTAAGAATATCCAAGGTGACCGGGGAATCGTTGATAAAGGCGCGGGATTTTCCGCTAGGCTGTATTTCCCTTCTGACCACCGTCAAGGCATCATAGTCCAAATCATTATCCTTAAAGAAGGACTTCAATCCGTACTTATCCACCTTAAATTCGGCTTCGATAATACATTTTTTGCTGGCGTCCCGAAGAGAAGATAGGTCCGCACGCTTGCCCAATACCAAGGCCAGACCGCCCAAAAGTATGGATTTTCCCGCCCCGGTTTCACCCGTAATACAGGTAAAACCGTCGGTAAACGAAACGTTCAGTTCGTCAATGAGGGCGTAATTTTTTATAGAAAGATTTGCGAGCACAGGCTAGTAAAGGTGTTTTGTGTATCAAAGATAATCGATAATTCAAGAAAATCGCAATCGAAGTATCAGGCAAGATGTAAATCGTAGCGGGAACTTAATACTTAATACTTGATATTCTTCCAAGTACTGGAATACGTGGGGGCGATATCGTTCAATATTTCCTTTAATTCGACAATATCGACCTTGGGGCCGTCGGAGAAAATGTTTTGGATTTCATCGGCCTTGGCATCGAAAAAGGTCTGTATCAAAAAGGCGTTCGGCCGTCGGTTCATCATCGTCTCGAACAATTTCATGGTGCCGGCAATGACCTGTTTTCCCGTGCTGTTGTTGTCGGACAAAATGTCGAGCCCTTTGCGATGGTAGTTATACATGGCGATACGGTACTCACGATACGTATTCGACATGAGGTTATCGATCAGTTCAAAACGGCTGCGATCACTGTTCTGATCCCATCCGGAGTAGTTGCTGCCCTGCGCCTGGGTCGTGATCTGTTGTGCTTTGCGAAAAGAATCCGTACCGCCCTCAAGGGCAAATGTATCGGCATCTAGGCCTAATATAATGTAGGCATAATAAGATACTACGCTTACAAGATTTGAATCGAAAACGTTGGGATTAAAGACCAACGGCTGAAATTCGATGTATTCGAAATTAAGGTCGTTATCCTTATAATTAAAAACCGGACTGGCGTAAGAAGTATTGTAGACGGGCCGTGAAGATTGTATCTGAATATTGCCTTCGAAGCGGTTCGAATCGAATTTGGTGATGGTAATGAACATTTGACAATTGACGCGTTCATTTTCTTGATAGGTACGGTTTGTCCATTTGTTCTTATTGACAAAATCGTTCAGGGAACGCTCCAAAGTCCTGAAGATTTGTTGGTTGGTCTGTGATACCTGATCGGAGTTTACCGTAACCGTACAGTTCAATTCTTGCGCCTGCACGGACAGGGCAAAACATGGGAGTAGCACTAAAAAAAGAAGTTTACGCATCAAATCGCTTGCAGATTTCGGTAAAAATATCGCGGGCCACCTCGGCCTTGCTCTTTAGTTCAAACGGCGTTATCGTGAATTTCTTATCCACAAAGGTAATTTTGTTGGTGGGCGTACCAAAACCGGCTCCGGTATCGTTCAGGGAATTGAGCACGATGGCATCCAAATGCTTCTTTTTAAGCTTTGCCTTTGCATTTTCAAGCTCGTTTTCGGTCTCCAGGGCAAAACCGACCAAGAATTGATGGGATTTCTGTTCTCCTAGGGATAATAGGATGTCTTTGGTCTTTACCAAATCTATGGAAAACGTGGCATCGTTTTTTTTGATTTTCTGCGCCGCTATGGATTTCGGTCGATAATCGGCGACCGCCGCGGCACAAATAACGATGTCGGCATCCGGATAGTATTCGTGAGCTGCCCGGTACATTTCATCTGCCGATACTACCCTTCGCAGGTCAATGGACGTGTGGGACACCGTCAAATGGGATGGTCCCGATATCAAATTTACTTTGGCCCCTAGATCGGCAGCGGCCTTGGCCAATTCGAAGCCCATAAGGCCCGAGGCGTGATTTCCGATAAAGCGGACGGGGTCGATGGCCTCGTAGGTCGGGCCAGCGGTTATCAGGACACTTTTACCGGATAAGGGTAGATTTTCAGATAAGCGGTCTTTCATAAAATCGACAATCGCTTCAGGTTCCGCCATTCGACCTTCACCATGGAGACCGCTGGCCAGCTCACCGGTGGTAGCGGGAATCATCGCATTGCCATAGGAAACCAATTTTTCGAAGGATGCCTTTGAGGAAGGATGTTTGTACATATCCAAATCCATGGCCGGGGCGAAGAACACGGGACATTTGGCGGACAGATAGGCGGCCAGCAGCAAGTTGTCGCACGTGCCGTTCGCCATTTTGGACAAGGTATTCGCAGTAGCGGGCGCAATCAGCATCACATCGGCCCAGAGGCCAAGTTCGACATGGTTGTTCCAATCCGTAGTGCCGTCTTCTTCACTTACGAAGGATGTCAAAACGGGATTCTTGGAGAGGGTGGCCAAGGTAAGGGCGGAAACAAAATCGCCGGCGTTCCGCGTCAAGATAATCTTGACGTTTGCGCCGGCTTTTATCAATAAACGGACCAGAAACGTTGTTTTATAAGCGGCGATTCCCCCGGTAATGCCTAAAAGGATGTTTTTACCTGTGAGCATTTTCTTTGCTTATATCAATCACCATTAGAGCATAAAGATGTTACCTCTAGCCTGAAAACGAAGCACGCTAGCTGGCTCTCGAGCTTGGACCAGAGGTTGTCGATACCCACGTTGGCAATCAAATCAACTATTCTGCCTAGGCCTCTTTGTCCGTATTACGGAAATAAATCTTATCGTTCAACCATTCTTCAACGGCGAGGGCGTGCGGTTTCGGAAGTTTTTCGTAGAATTTGGAGACCTCGATCTGCTCTTTATTTTCAAAAACCTCTTCAAGGCTATCACTATAGGTAGCAAATTCTTCCAATTTTTCGAGCAATTCCTTTTTGATTTCAGAATTTATCTGTACGGCGCGTTTAGAGGCTATAGAAATGGCCTCGTAAATATTACCGGTCTTTTGGTCGAATTGGTTTTTATTGATTGTTTTGGTGCTTACGGCAGCCTTTGAATTCTTCAAATCGTTCATATCCATCTTTATGTCAATTTATTTGGCTTCTTCTGTTTGCTCGGTCTGACCGGGTTTACCCGTAGCCAATTCTTGTAATAGTTTATCCGCTTTAGCAGCGTACTTGGTTTCTGGAAATTGCTTTATAAGCGCATTATAATCTTCTTGCGCCTCCTTTGTTCTTTCGGGTTTTAAGCGATCAAAACTGTTGAGCGCAAACTGGGTCGCCGATTCAAAACGGTAGAACATGGCATCCTCCCGATAGATCGATCCCGGGAAATCGGAAATAAAATTATCGAAGGCGCTGATAGCGGGATTGAGGAACGAAAAATCAAACTCCCCCAACTTATTATACTGCTTTGCAATCTCATAGGCTTTGTGTTCTTTCTTGGTCGTCAACTGCTTGGCCATATCGTTCGCCTCGGTAAAATGTTCGGAATCGGGATAGGTATTGATAAAACTTTGCAATTTGACCAAAGCTTTATCCGTATCGGTCTGGTCCAGAGAATATCGCGGCGAGAGTTCGAAATAGCTTTTCGCCCCGTAAAAGGATGCTTCGGAAACCTTTTCACTTTTGGGGTACGATTTGACAAATCGCTCGAACTGATAGCCTGCCATATTGAAATCCTCAATCTGAAAATAGGTGTCCGCAAAAAAGAACATCACCCGTTCGCCCTGAGGCTTGCCTACATACTTGGGCGCGATTTGCTCGAAAAGCCGATTAGCACGCTTCATATCGCCCTTATCGTAGAACTTCTGGGCCATATCGTATTTGGCCTTGACGTCTTCGTTCTTAAGCACTTTCTGGTATTCACTGCACGACTGGAAAAGACCGGCCAATAGCAGCACCACACCTATCCTTTGAATTTTCAAAAACATTTTGCAAAATTACGTAATCCCGTTGGATATATGAAACAATATTTCCAACGCTAAGTTAGCCTTACAAATACTTGTAGCAAGGTTTTTGTAGAAGATTTAACACAGCTAGCCTTCGCCCGGCTTCGCAAAAATTTGTAAGTGGACTTTCGGAAATGCCGCGAATAGCGCTAATGAAGTTCAGGAATTTAAGGTATTCCGCTATGCAGTAACCCTCAAAAAGGGTTTGACAAAGGCAGCAATATCCTTCTTTAAACCTTGGGTCGCTTCCACCAAAGGCAGTCGTACTACAGCATTTGAGAGCCCTAGATTTTCAAAGATAGCCTTGATGCCCGCAGGATTTCCTTCCTTAAAAATCAAGCCCATACCCTCTTGCATGGCGTATTGTAGGCGATAGGCCTTGTCGACATCCCGATCTAATGCTGACCGAATCATTAGGGAAAACTCCGAGGGCAACCCTTGGCCGAGAACGGATATAACGCCTGCGCCACCTGCGAGAACAGTGGGCAGGGCCGTAACATCATCCCCTGAAATCACCATAAAATCATCTGCCTTGTGCTCTAAAATCTTTTGTACTTGCACCATATCGCCCGAAGCTTCCTTGACGCCAATGATGTTGTCAAAATCGCGTGCCAGCCTTAAAATGGTATCCGGCAGCATATTGCTACCTGTTCTTCCCGGTACATTGTATAGGAGTATCGGTTTTTTGGTGACCTCGGAAATGGCCTTGAAATGCTGATAAATACCTTCTTGTGTGGGCTTGTTGTAGTAGGGCGAAACGGAAAGAATCGCAGAAAAATGCTCGGATTCGAAAGATTTTATTTCATCTACGATTCTATAGGTACTGTTTCCGCCGATACCCAAAACCAAGGGCAATCGGCCGGCATTCGCCGCAACCACGGTTTCCATTACAGTAACCTTTTCAGCCTTGTTGAGCGTGACCGATTCACCAGTGGTACCGAGAACGACCAAGTAGTCGACCCCCCCATCGATACAATAGTTTACGATACGGGTCAGTGCCGCTGTATCTATGGTTAAATCTGAATTGAAAGGGGTGACCAAGGCCACGCCAGTACCGTATAATTGTTCCATTATCGTATCTCGTTTAAAACGCCGAGGTATTTTTTTAGTTCTTGTCTAAAGGTTGTAAAATCCTTTAGCGGGGCGTCTAGAATCAAATCGTTGTAGACGTGGTCCACATCTTTAAACCCGACCCGAAAACGGGCGCGTGTCTTTATGCTCATCAATTGAACCAACAGGTTCTCTTTGTTATAGTAGTTGACCAAAAGATCGTATTCCCTACTTAAAAATTCCAGTGCGTAGCTATTTTCTATGTTGCCGTTCCATCCCAGATCTTTATCCGAAAAAACTGGCGTGGAATAGGGAGAATTATTGTCGTAAAAACTCTTATAACCAATAATTTTAACGGCGTTGGGACGGAGATTATAGTCCTCCACAAAATCGTAAAAACAATCGGCATCCTCAAAATTATCGAGATCCACGATGCAGCCTATCGAACTGATACCCGCTTCCCGTTCCACTTTCGGGGGGGCCTTGGCCAATTCCTGTTTGAGGAATTTAACGCTCGAATTATACTTGAACTTATCTTTTATCCCTTTAAACATGTACTTTTGCGTTTTGAGCGTGCAATACGCCAAAAAAGGAATATTGAACCCTACAAATGTAAGGAACTCAACGCATAAATTTTATGGCGTAAAGATAAAACGATCGATGAGTTTAAAAATTGAACATTTTGTTATAATTACAACATTAGTAGCTGTTTTATCTTGTCAGGATACGCCCTCGCTCGTTAGTATTGAGGGCGAACAGCTTGAAATTGACGCAATATTAAAGTCGGAAGACGTTATAGAAACTTTTGTTGCCCCATACCGGAAACGGATCGATGCGGTGCTTGACAGCGCCCTGGCCTACGCTCCCGGTACCCTTTCAAAAACCGATGGCGCCTACAACACTTCTGCCGGAAACCTATTGGCCGATATCGTGCTTTCGGAGGCCGACCCGATTTTCCATGCCCGCACCAACACGCGTATCGACTTTGTGCTGTTGAATCACGGCGGTATCCGCTCGATCATTTCCAAAGGCAAGGTCACCGCCCGAAGCGCCTATGAGGTCATGCCTTTCGAAAATGCCATCGTGGTGGCCGAACTCAATGCAAAATCCGTCAAAGACCTGGTTTTATACGTAAAGGATTACGGCCGACCGCATCCGATTTCGGGACTGCAGGTCATACTCGATAAGGAGAACCAAATTCAATCGATACGGATACAGGGGCGTCCCCTCGATGAAAATCGTACGTATAACGTGGCCACCTCCGATTACCTTCTTGCTGGCGGAGACGATATGGTTTTCTTTGCGGATGCCCTTCACGTCACCCCCATCGATTATAAGATTCGCAACGCCATGATCGATTATTTTAAGAAGGTGGATACGATTACGGCCGCTGTCGACAATCGGTTCTACAGGATAAAGTGAAGAATGTTCAACACGCGTTGCCGGAACATACATAGTATGGTTGCCGTAATTCTCAGTGTTGCGTTCTATGGAAAAGAAAATAACGGCTTACAATCTGGGCATCTAACCCGATATACCTGTCGATGAAAAGAAGAAATTTCATTAAAAAAAGTACAGCGACCACAACACTCATGGGCTTGGGCGGCCTGTCGCTGAACGCCTGCCTAACAAGTTCTAAAAAACATATCACCATACTGCACACCAACGATGTGCATAGCCATATCGACCCTTTTCCAAAAAATCATGCAGATTTTCCGAACCTTGGCGGATTAGCCCGAAGGGCGACTTTGGTGGAAAACATTCGCAAAGAAAATAGGAATACCTTACTGTTCGATGCGGGCGACATCTTTCAGGGCACGCCCTACTTTAATTTTTATGGGGGCGAACTGGAGTTCAAGCTGATGAGCAAACTGAAGTATGATGCGGCCACCATCGGAAACCACGACTTTGATAACGGCATCGATGGCCTGCTGGCGCAGATGCCCAATGCGGACTTCGAACTGCTTTCCGCCAACTACGATTTTAGCAATACCGTGATGGAAGGGCACGTAAAGCCCTATCAGATTTACCACGTCGATGGCCTCAAAATTGGGGTATATGGATTGGGCATCGCTTTAGAAGGACTCGTCGATCAGAGAATGTACAAAGAGACCCAATACAATGACCCCTACGAAATCGCGCTCGATATCGAGCGTCGTTTGAGGAAAGAGGTAAATTGTGACCTAATTGTATGTCTTTCGCATTTGGGATACCATTATAAGGATCCGGACAAACCCGGCGATCTCACCCTTGCCGCAAAGACTCAATATACCGACCTCATCATCGGAGGCCATACCCATACTTTTTTAGATAAACCTACCGTTGTAAAAAATAAAACCGGCCGCGAAATTTTAGTGAACCAGGTCGGGTGTTTTGGCATCAACTTGGGGCGCATTGATTTTTATTTTGACACAAATAACCAATCCACCGCTGAGGGAGTTTCGATGACCGTTTAAAAAGTACACTGATGGACATCTTGCGCACTACCTCGGAAAATCTTGATTTTGTAGCCTTAGTGTCGGCCCTGGACAAAGATTTGGCCGAACGTGACGGCGATGAACATGCCTTTTATCAGCAGTTCAACAGTATCGATGCCTTGAAATACGTTGTTGTCGGCTATGCCAATGGCAAACCCTTAGGTTGCGGTGCCGTTAAGCAATTCGATTTAAATTCCATGGAAGTGAAACGCATGTACGTCAAACCGGAGTTTCGTGGAAAAGGAATGGCCGGCAAGCTTTTACTTGAATTGGAAAAATGGACAGTCGAACTCGGTTATACAAGTTGCGTTCTGGAAACGGGAAAACGCCAACCCGAAGCCATTGCGTTTTACGCTAAGAACGGATATGAAAGCATTGCCAATTACGGTCAATATAAAGGCATCGAAAACAGCGTTTGCTTTCGCAAAAATTTGACTTCATCTTAGAAGTATCTGAATCTTATTACCGCTACTGGCTCAGAACGAACTCTGTAATCTCTCGATGCTCTTCCCCTAGGGATATTTTGGGAAATTCCCTTCGCGCCCTTCGGTACCAGTAGCCCGCATTGAATTCGTCACCTTCCTTTCGATGCAGGTACGCATGAATCCAGCTACCCAGTGCAGTGTCGATATCCTGGGCAATATCGTGCGAGGCC
>JBATUY010000119.1:0-3241 GCA_049671465.1 Pricia sp.
TCTAAAAATAGCTTGGAGGAATACCTTAAAAAGCAAGGGTCTTAGTGCTATAAACATCCTTGGGCTGGCAGCTGGGTTGGCCAGTTTTATTGTTGTATTACTTTTTCTTAATTATGAGCTTAGTTACGATACTTGGGATGACAGTCTTAGAAATATCTACAAACTTTCCATAAAAAAAGGAAGTGATATTCAGGACACCACCGCGGCTCCCCTTGGCGGGTTTTTAGCGGAAAGACTTCCAAACGTTGAAACGGCTACGGCCGTCCAATCCTCGGGGGATTTCGAGATAGAAGTTGATGCCAATGGAAAAACAATCTTTCAAAAGGGAGTGACCACGGTGGATTCGCTATTTTTAAAAGTTTTCCCCTATGCACTTGTGCAAGGATCGAGAGAAGACGTTCTCAATACGCCAAATGCAGTGGTCATAAGCGAGGAACTGCAACGGAAATTATATGGTCCGGCCAATCCCATCGGCGAAACCATTAGGATATTCAATTCTTACGAGGGGATAATTACCGGTGTTTTTCAACAGCCCCGAACCCCTTCGCACTTGAATCCACACATTCTGATGCGCGACCCCTATCAAAAGCAAAACCAATTTTGGGAAAATTACTCTTACGAAACCTATATAAAAACTAAGTCGACCATCAACCAAGATAGACTGGAAAATATCATAAACAAGTCGTATTACGATGAACGCTTGGCTGCAAATGAACTTAGCTTTAAACAATACCTTGAATCCGACGGGCAAGAAAAATTCTATACCGATGCCGTGCCAATGCTGCACAATTATCCGAAATACGGTAGTAGCAATATTAAAACGATCCAGGCATTATTTCTACTTGCCATACTGCTCTTAGTGGCCGGTGCCATCAATTTCAGCAATCTCTCGATCGCTAAGTCTACGAGACGCGTAAAGGAAGTAGGAATTCGGAAGGTTCTTGGCTCTGGAAAAAGCCGCCTTATTGCACAGTTTATGATTGAAACCGCCCTTCAGTGTGTATTAAGCTTCGGGCTTGCAATCGCAATAATTCAATTATGCCTGCCATCCATTAATTCGATCTTTGGCCTGAATGTAAGCCTATGGGGCGAAAGTTATACAGGGTCCATACTTGTTCAGCTCCTACTCTGTTTAATTGTCATCACCATACTCTCCGGGATTTATCCAGCCTTTTTCCTTTCTAGGTTTAGTATTGTCCAGGTACTCAAGGGCACTAACTCCAAAGGCAAAGGAGGTATGGCTTTGAGGAATCTGTTGATTGTCGTTCAGTTTATGGTCACAGGATTTTTTATGATCACTATTGTTGTTATAAGCAAGCAGCTCCATTTTATGCAGGAACGCGATTGCGGTTTTAACGAGGAAAAAGTGATGCGTCTTGAAGCCCCACAGTCCGTTCGGGAACAAGGCTTTGAAAAACTCAGAAACGAGTTGGCCCAAATTTCGGGTGTGGAATATATAGCCAAAACCACCCAAGTTCCAGGAGACAAGTTTGTAGATTCGACCACTACAGGCTTTACAATGGAAGGCAAAAAACATCGGTTCGCTTCTGTAAAGATAAGTACGGACTATTTTAAGACGCTCCAAGTCCGCCTGCTGGAAGGCCGCGAATTTACCGAGGCCATATCCGATCAAAAAACGCAGAATGCTATCATCAATGAATCTGCCGCCAGACGCATTTCGGCAGAAAGCCCGTTGGGAAAGACTATTTTTTATGAGGGCTGTGAAAAGCCTATGCAAATCGTAGGTGTAGTCGACAATTTTAACGTAATGGGTGCCGAGACCATTGTACAACCTACAGTTTTTACCATTGGCAATGAGACATGTCGATATCAGTCTGGCGGAGCGATTTTAGTCAAGCTGAAAAGCAGCAACATTAAGGCTTCGATTGCGGCCATAGAACAGATTTGGAAAAAAACAACGCCTGATTCGCCTATCCGCTATTCCTTTTTGGACACTAATTTTGAGCAGTTGCTGTCCTCTTATTTCAGGTTACAAAAAGTTATCACATTTTTTGGGATTGTTGCCATTTTGATCTCGATTATCGGCCTGTTTGCCCTTACGGCCTTTATTACCCGTAAAAGAAACAAGGAAATCGGAATTAGAAGAATCTTGGGAGCCGAAATACTCTCCATTACCTCACTCATAAGTAAGGACTTTTTGATTTTGGTGGGCATTGCCGTACTGATTGCCATTCCCGTAGGCCTTTGGGCAATGGAAAAGTGGTTACAGAACTTTGCTTATCAGGTAGAAGTGGGTTGGTCCACTTATGTAATGATTTCCTTGGGATTGTTAGTTGTCGCCTACATAACTGTAAGTATTCAGACGGTGAGGGCAGCGACCGCAAATCCTGTAAAGAGTTTAAGGACGGAATGAAATAAAATTATCATCAAATCAAAAAACGAGAACCATGTTCAAAAACTATCTAAAAATTGCCTGGCGTAATCTAAAAAAGCAACCCTTTTTTACATTCCTAAATACATTTGGGCTGGCCATTGGCATGGCCGGGGGGCTGCTTATTTCCTTATACCTCTACGACGAGCTAAACTATGACAATATGTTTGCCGACGCTGACCGTATCCATAGAATCAATGTCGATATAAAATTCGGGGGCGAAATGAGCGAACTGGCCCAAGCTTCGGCACCAATGGCCGCAGTTATGCGAAATGATTTTCAACAAGTTGAGTTGATTACCCGTTTCAACAACCGCAGCAGCATGTTGGTCAAAAAAAGTGAAAGTAATTTAACCATTAAAGAGCTGAACACCACTTTTGTCGATGGCACTTTTTTTGAAATGTTCGGGTTGGAGCTATTGTCCGGTGATAAAAATACGGCTTTAAAAGAACCCAATACGTTGATTTTGACGAAAACGGCCGCCGAAAGGCATTTCGGCGCTCAAGAGGCTCTTGGCAAGACACTTGTGCTGAATAATTCGGACACCTATACCGTAACGGGTATATTGGAGGATCTGCCCAAGAACTCCTTTATGCGAGATCATACCGTATTTATGGCCATGGCAGGTGATGAGCGTGCATTGGGCAATGAATGGGGCAACCACAATTATACGACCTTTATTAAAACGATGCCAAGTGCCAACATAGCCGATTTGCAAGCACCGTTACAATCGCTATTCGAGACCTATATGATTCCTTGGGTACAAGGTTTTATGCCCGGTACTACTTTGGAAAATTTTGAGGCCTCGGGTAACTACATCAACTACAGTACCATTGCCCTGCCCGATAT
>JBATUY010000120.1:0-4324 GCA_049671465.1 Pricia sp.
ACGGTAGCCCCCGTAAAGCCCGACTGCGTAACATCATAGGGTGCCAATGAAACCTGTATTTGTTCTATGGCATCTAGCGATATGGGTTGGGAACTGCTCTGTCCACCTGGTGAGGGAGCATCAAGTCCGAAAGGATTTCCAAAGAACGAACCATCCAAAGAAAAGTTGTTGTACTGGTCGTTCCGACCACCGAACGAGAGACCACCTTCACCGGAGTTTCCAGATGCACTGGGCTCCAATCGGGTAAAGTCCTCGGCCGATCTCGAAATTGTCGGCAGCTTGGTAAGCTCTCTTCTACCTACGCTAGTCTCGGCCCCGGTGCGGCTACTACCAAAGGTACCGCCACGGTCAGAAATAACCGTAACCTCGTCCAACGCCTGGCTTTCCGTCAACAGCACCACATCCAAAGAAAATGTCTTACCCAAAGTGAGAAAAACGTTTTCGATCAATTGTTCTTTAAACCCGACATACGTTATTGTAACCGTATAGGGTCCGCCGACCCTCATATTGAGCATTTTGAAAAGTCCGTCCTCATTGGTGATCGCACCATATTTTGTACCGGTGGGCGTGTGCACTGCAACCACGTTAGCGCCCAATAAGGGTTCGTTTTGATCATCTTTCACGGTACCGCTCATATTTGATGTAGTTATTTGAGCGGTAACGGAGAACACAGCAAAAAACAGAAAAATTCCGAAAAGTAATTTTTGGATCATAACGCTATATTTTGAGTTAGTGCAGCGAAATTAGCGCAAAAAAAAAGAGCTATGAAAACATAGCTCTTTATAGTTATTACAGGTTATTAACCATTATTGTTGATCGGAAACGACCTCAAAATCAAATTCGACAATGACCTCGCGGTGCAAGCGAATATCGGCCGTGTAAGGGCCAGCCCTTTTTATCGCACCACCTCTGATACTGATAAATTTCTTCTCGATCTCATGACCGTCTTTGGCCAATACATTCGAAAGGTCGGACGCGGTAATCGAACCGAACAATTTATCCGCGGCACCTACCTTAGCAGGTATCTTTATATCAAGTGATTTCAAGGCTTCGGCCGTTTTATTGGCAGAATCGACCACTTTTTTCTCTTTATGGGCGCTTTGGCGTAAATTCTCGGCCAATACTTTTTTCGCCGATGAAGTTGCCATGGCAGCCATCCCCCGGGGAATCAAATAATTTCTACCGTAACCGTTCTTCACGTCTACGACATCGTCTTTAAAGCCCAAATGCTCTACGTCTTGTTTTAGTATAAGTTCCATCTTTGCTTTGTTATTTTAGTAAATCCCCTACGTACGGCATAAGTGCGATATGACGGCACCTTTTGATGGCCTGGGCCACTTTGCGCTGATACTTTAATGATGTTCCGGTAAGTCGTCTAGGCAATAATTTGCCCTGTTCGTTGACCAACATCATTAAAAAATCGGGATTCTTATAGTCGATATATTTAATTCCGTTCTTTTTGAAACGACAATACTTCTTTTTCGTATTGGTCTCAATGTTCAATGGGGTCAGATAACGGATTTCGCCATCTTTTTTCCCTTTTGCCTGTTGCTGTAGTGTTGCCATACTTTTACGCTTTGGTGGTTTTTAATCTACTTCTTCTTTCTTCTGCCCACGCAATGGCGTGCTTATCTAATCGTACCGTTAAAAAGCGCATAACACGCTCTTCCCTCTTCAGTTCTTGCTCATACGGAGTAATAACTTCGCCAGGGGCGGTAAATTCGAACAAGTGGTAAAAACCACTTTTTTTGTGCTGTATGGCATAGGCCAACTTTTTAAGTCCCCAATTTTCTTTGGTGACCATTTTGGCGCCATTCTTAATTAAGAAATCCTCGAATTTCTTAACTGTTTCCGCAATCTGTTCATCAGAAAGCACGGGATTCAAAATGAAAACAGTTTCGTAATGGTTCATAAATGTATATTTTTTAGGAGCGCAAAAGTAAGAATAATTGCGTTACATTACAAGAAAACAAGAATTTCTTCGTTCTATATGGGTATTAACCTAAATATCGAACTTTACCCAAATCTTAACCTATGTTCATCGCCGATTATAAAGAAAACCCGTCCAGCAGCGCATTTTTTTTTGCAGTTGAACGTGTTTTTTTAGTATTTTGTCGATGATTTAACCCCACAAATCGCCCTATTTATGAAATTAAGAAGTATTATCGTAGACGATTCGTCTATGCAGCGTATGGCCGTTGCAAAGCTGGTAAACAGTCATCCGCAGTTAGCTATGGTTGCGGAATACAGCAATGCGATAGAGGCCAAAAACGGTATCAAGAACCACGAAATCGATTTGATCTTTCTCGATGTTGAGATGCCGATCATCAGCGGATTCGACCTACTCGAATCGCTAGAAAACAGTCCCCAGGTCATCTTGATTACAGGTAAACCCGATTATGCCCTCAAGGCTTTCGACTACGATGTAACCGATTACTTGCACAAACCGATTACTTTGGCGCGTTTCGATGCCTCTGTTAAAAGAGCCCTTTCGAAATACGAGCAAATGCACCAGGTACACGAAGACGAGGAGCATATTTTCGTAAAGAGCAACTTGAAAAAGCGTAAGGTCATTCTAAATGACATTAAGTGGATCGAAGCGCTCGGCGATTATATTAAATTGGTGACCGATGAGGCCAATATCGTGGTTCTTTCGACGATGAAGTCTTTTGAAAAGCAATTGCCGGAAGAAAAATTTCTGCGCATTCACAAATCCTACATCGTGAACCTCGAGAAAATCGAAAAGTTCAACAGCAAGAATGTCGAAGTTAGCGGTCGCTCCATTCCTTTGAGCAGGAACAAGAAGACCGAGTTGGCCGAAGCACTGAGCAACGTCTAGCACTTTTACTTTTTTCAATATATACCGCTGTGTTCCGTATATGGAAGACAGCGGTTTTTTTTTACATCTCGACTGCGCTCGATGTGATAAAACGATATTTCTGGAATTTACTCCCGGCTAGATGTGATCCACATTATAGATGACCCGCACACTGCGATACTGTGAAACCGCATTAAACGACTTTTCGATACGCTTCATCATCGTTTTGGTTTTCTTAGCGGATTGTTTCGGTGAAATCTTTACCATCACATTTTTCAAATACTGATTGCGAATGCGCGCTACAGGTGGATATTCAGGTCCCAAAACATTGCCTTTAAGTACATTACGAAGGGCTTGGGCGAACCATTCCGCGGCTTCGTTCAATCTATTGTATTCCTTATGTTTAAAGGTTATTCTGATAATCCTGTTCTGAGGGGGATATTTATACTGCTCCCGTTCGTACAGCTGCTCTTTGAACATGCCCTCGTAATCATTGGTAGAGACTTGTTTTAAAATCTGATGATAAGGATTATAGGTTTGAATCAGTACCCTACCCTGTTTTTTGGTGCGCCCTGCCCTACCCGATACTTGGGTCAACAGCTGGAAACATCGCTCGTGCGCCCGATAATCGGGGAAATTTAAAAGGGAATCAGCATTCATAATCCCTACTAAACTCACATTTCTAAAATCAAGGCCTTTTGTCAGCATTTGGGTACCTACTAGGATGTCCATTTCCTGTTGTTCGAAAGCGGTTATTATTTTTTCGTAGCCATGTTTGCCGCGGGTCGTGTCTAGGTCCATCCGCCAGGTCTTGGCCTCGGGAAAAAGGGTTTCCAGTTCTTTTTCGACCTGTTCGGTGCCGAAACCCTTGGTGTCCAGATTCGGACTGCCACAGGCCTGGCAGCTCTCCTGCAAGGCCATGTGGTAGCTGCAGTAATGACAGCGCAGCTGTTTTTTATATTGATGGTAGGTCAGGCTCACATCGCAATTGGGGCATTGCGGGGAATGTCCGCAAGTCGTGCATTCGACAATCGGCGCGTAGCCCCTTCTATTTTGAAAGAGGATGACCTGTTCGCCGGCATCCAAGGTTTCTTGGATTTCCTCGAGCAAACGTTCCGAAAAATGCCCTTTCATCCGCTTTTTTCGGGCATGTTCCTTGAGGTCGACCAGTTCGATTTCGGGCATGAGTACGTTGCCATAACGTCGTTTTATCTCGGCATAGCCGTATTTGCCAGATCGTGCATTGTAATAGCTTTCGATACTCGGCGTGGCGGAACCCAACAGAATTTGACTTTGGTGCAGGTTCGCCAAAACGATGGCGGCATCACGGGCATGGTATCGGGGCGCGGGGTCGAACTGCTTGAACGAACCTTCATGCTCTTCATCTACGATAATCAATCCCAGTTCGGAATAGGGCAAGAACAATGCCGAACGTGCGCCGATGACAATCTGTGCTTTCGGTTTTTTGGCCAGCACATTGTTCCACACCTCGACCCGCTCCTGAAC
>JBATUY010000121.1:0-2661 GCA_049671465.1 Pricia sp.
ACGTTCGGACTCCTTGGCCCGGGCAAGAGTATCGAAACCACATTGGCGGCACTTCCGAAGATAATCGATGAGCATCCGGAGACGGTATTTTTGATTATTGGTAAGACCCATCCCACATTGGCAAAGGACAAAGGGGAGGATTACCGGAATTTTTTGGAATATAAAATAGATACGTTCGGCTTGACGGACCATGTCAGGTTCGTCAATAAGTTCGTCCCGCTAGAAGAGCTTTTGGAATATCTGCAATTGACGGATATCTATTTATTCACGTCCAAAGACCCAAATCAAGCCGTCAGCGGAACCTTTTCCTACGCTTTAAGTTGTGGCTGCCCCATTGTTTCGACTCCCATACCCCACGCTTTGGAAGTGCTTCAAAACAAGGCCGGAACCATTTTCGATTTCGAGGATTCCGATCAATTGTCCGAGGTGGTCATCGATTTATTGGAGGATGAAGAATTACAAGCGGAAATGAGTTTGAACGGGTTGCACAACACCGCCGAATCCGCTTGGGAGAATGCGGCCATTGCCCATGCCAAGCTTTTTGAAAAAGTTTCCGAAAAGACGTTGAGATTGAAATATAAAAAGCCCCAAATTAAAATGGATCATCTGATTAGGATGACTACGGATACCGGTATTATACAATTTTCCAAGGTCAATCATCCCGATATCGATTCCGGTTACACACTTGACGACAACGCACGAGCTTTGATAACCGTTTGCAGACATTACGAACTTACAGGCGATGAGATCAATATAAAATATGCGAAACGCTATTTCAATTTTATCAATAATTGTATGCGGCCAGATGGCACCTTTTTCAATTATGTGGACGAGGACCATCGGTTTACAGAACAAAACGATGAGGTCAATTTGGAGGATGCCAATGGGAGGGCCATGTGGGCGCTGGGATACTTAATTTCCATAGCCTCTAAAATGCCATTGTGCAATGACGTGATCTTTCGAAATGCAGAATGCATTTTTCAACAGGGATTAGAGGCCATGATGACGTATCGGTCGCCAAGGGCCATGGCTTTTATCTTAAAAGGACTGTATTATTTTAATTTGAACCGCACCAACGTCCAGCTACCCAAAACGGTCACCTTGTTCGCCGATCGTTTGGTCAATTATTATGGGGATACGGCTACAAACGATTGGAAGTGGTTCGAAAATTATCTCACTTACGGTAATAGCGTTTTACCGCAAGCCTTGCTACTGGCTTACGAAGTTACCGGCGAACCGAGGTATAAAAACTTGGCCAAGGCATCCTTTGATTTTCTGTTATCTAAGATTTTTAGGTCAAATTCGATACGGGTGGTGTCAAATGTAGAGTGGTTGACAAAAGGACAAGAATTACCATCGGAATTTCAAGGCGGTGAGCAGCCTATCGATGTAGCCTATACTATATTGGCATTGAAAAAATTTCATGGGATATTCCCGAACGAGGGTTATGATTTGAAAATGGAAGGCGCTTTTAATTGGTTTATGGGCGATAACGCGTTGAGCCAGACCATGTATAACCCCTGTACCGGAGGATGTTACGATGGATTGGAAAACCATAACGTTAACCTGAACCAAGGTGCAGAATCCACAGTAAGTTATCTATTGGCACGAATGGCCTTCGAAAAGGATATAGCATGAGGGTCGCGATGCTATCGCCGATTGCCTGGCGAACGCCACCACGAAGCTATGGCCCTTGGGAAAAAGTGGTCTCGGTACTTACGGAAGGGCTGATAAGTGCAGGGGTGGATGTTACCCTCTTCGCCACCGCAGACTCGTTGACCGATGCCAAATTGGACGCCGTTTGCCCCGCCCCCTACGAAGAAGATAGCACTATTGACCCCAAAGTCTGGGAATGTCTTCACATCAGCAACTTGATGGAAAAAGCAGAGGACTTTGATATCATCCACAACCATTTCGATTTTCTTCCCTTGTCGTATTCCGCCTTGATAGATACTCCAATGGTCACCACAATCCATGGCTTTTCGTCCAAGAAGATTATTCCGGTCTACAAGAAATACAATTCCGAAACCCACTATATATCCATTTCCGACGCTGACCGCCATCCCGACATCGATTATCTGGATACCATTTATCATGGTATACGTAGCGATGATTTTACCTATTCCGATATCAAGGAGGACTACTTATTATTTTACGGAAGAATCCACCCGCACAAGGGGACACATACCGCCATTGAAATTGCAGAAAAATGCGGTAAGCCCTTGTTCATAGCGGGTCTCGTTCAAGACCAAAATTATTATTCCAAGGAAATCGCGCCACATATCGATGGCACCAATGTCAAGTATTTGGGCAACCTTTCGCAAGAGGAGGGCAATAACGTTTTAGGACGGGCCAGAGCGCTTTTACACCCTATACACTTTGAAGAGCCTTTCGGACTGAGCGTAGCCGAGGCAATGATGTGCGGCACGCCGGTAATTGCAAACTCAAGGGGCAGTATGCCCGAACTCATCAAAGATGGCAAAACCGGATTTTTAGTGAATTCGGTGGATGAAGCTGTTGCGGCCGTTCAAAAAATCGAACAGATCGATATGACCTATTGTCGGACGCATGCCATCGAAAATTTTAGCGTTTGGCGGATGGTGGAAACGTATATTGGCATTTACTCGAAAATATTGGTCAATTAAGGGACAGGTATTGTCC
>JBATUY010000122.1:0-4954 GCA_049671465.1 Pricia sp.
ATCCCAGATAAGGATACCATTTTTGCCCAGAACAGAGTGAAGTACTTCCTTTGGCATTTCCTGAAGCGATTTGACTCGGTGAACCCCTAAATCACGAAGTCGTGCTGCGGAAACTTTACCTATCGCCGGAATTTTACGAATTACCAAGGGTGCCAAGAATTTTTTTTCAAAACCTAGGTCTATCTGCATTTGATTATTTGGTTTAGCCTCACCGGTAGCAACCTTAGAAACCAATTTGTTCTGTGATAGGCCGAAGGAAATGGGCAGACCAGAATTATCTACAATCTTGTTCCGAAGTTCTTTTGCAAAACGATAATTTCCGAAAAACCTGTCCATACCTGTGAGATCCACATAGAATTCATCGATACTTGATTTTTCGAAAAGCGGTACCTCATCGCGGATGATATCCGTAACAAGTTTTGAATACTTAGTGTATGTTCCTGAATTACCTTTGATGCTAACGGCTTCCGGACACATCCTTCTAGCCACGGGCATCGACATCCCAGAATGAATGCCATAACGCCTCGCCTCATAGCTGCATGCGGATACAATGCCCCTACTACCGGTACCTCCGACCAGTACTGGACGATTTTCTAGTTTAGGGTTTTCCCTTCTCTCACATTCGACGAAAAATGTATCGAGATCTAGATGTAATATTGATCTTTCCATAATTTTATAGCAGAAAGCAAAGTTAGGAAAATTTCCTAATTATATGGAATTATTCCTATTTTTTGGATTATTTCCATATCAAGCTGAAACCTAGTTTACTCGCCTCTGAATTATATTTCTAGATAAAATCTATCCGACAGACCTGCTACAATAATAGGATTGAAAATTTATGACCGGAATATTTTAAATTCTATTATGCTACAATTAAGTTCAAATGGGGGAAACAGAATTCTGGCGAGTTCATACTTTGGCCCATTGCTAATTCTGCCATGTTGGAGACTATAGATGTTTATTGGTTTAAGAGAGATTTACGTTTGGTAGATAACCAAGCTTTAAGCGAGGCAATGTCGAGTGGTAGAAGAGTTTTGCTAGTATACATTTATGAACCTAACATTTGGAACGATCCGCATTACGATACTAGACATTTAAATTTCATTAAAGAGAGCATATCTGACATCAACAAGGCTCTAAAAGATTATGATACGACAATTTTAGCCGTTGTGACGGACGTGATCGATTTTGTCGATTGTCTTGAAAGAGTTTACACGATAAATACCATATTCAGTACTCAAGAAACCGGACTCGATGTTACGTTCCAAAGGGATATAATATTCTCCAAATATTGTCAGACTAGAGGTATTACATGGAAACAGTTTCAAGCAAATGGTGTCATAAGAGGATTAAAAAATAGGAGTACATGGCGTAAATCTTGGTATAGCTACATGGGTTCATCTATTCCGAACGCGAACCTAAAAGCAGATGCATTATTGTCTGTCGGAGAGCTTGACCAATTATCCGATAATTTTGAATTTCTCACCTTGGAGACTGGAGAACATAACTTTCAACTAGGTGGTCCCACAAGGGCAAATCTTTGGATGGATTCGTTTTTCGAGGAAAGAATTATCCACTATAGCGAATTCATCTCCAAGCCTGAAAATTCTCGTTACGGCTGTAGTCGTCTTTCGCCTTACTTGGCTTGGGGGAATCTCTCTATCCGGATGGTTTATCAGCGAGCCTTTCAATTGAAAAAGACAGCTACCTCGAAAAAGCAATTGAGCGCATTTATCTCGCGTTTGCGATGGCAGAGCCATTTTATTCAAAAATTTGAAATGGAGCCACGAATGGAATTTGAAGCTGTAAATGAAGGTTTTCTTAGTCTTGAACAGCCCATCAAAAATTCATTTGTTCAACGCTGGAAAGACGGTATGACGGGCTATCCTTTGGTAGATGCATCGATGCGGTGCGTAAAGGAAACCGGTTATATAAACTTCAGGATGCGCTCGATGGTGACTTCGTTTTTGACACATCACTTGTTCCAACATTTTTCGACAGGTGGTCCGTGGTTGGCAAGGCAATTTTTAGACTTTGAACCTGGCATACACTACGGGCAAATGCAGATGCAGGCAGGATTGACCGGCACGAATACGGTAAGGGTTTATAATCCGGTTAAGAATGCTATCGATCACGATAGCGAGGCTATTTTCATTAAAAAATACGTTCCCGAGCTACGCGAACTTCCGATACCGCTAGCCATAAAACCTTGGACGATTACCCCTCTAGAAGAAGAGATGTACCAATTCAATTATGGTACAGATTATCCTAAGAAGTTAGTAGAAATCTCCGAAACGAGGAAAGTAGCACTCGAAAAATTGTATGGACAGCGAAAGAGTGACCTCGCGCAAGCTGAAAAGGCCCGTATCGTCGAAAGACACGTCATTAAAAGAAAAAGTAAATGAACAACGTGATCCTATGGTTTAAGAATGACCTCCGACTTACGGATAACGAAACTTTAGTAAAAGCTACTGCCAAGGGTAACAAGATATTGCCGGTCTATATATTTGATCCCAAACTCTATCAAAGTCTAGATTTAAAATTTCCAAAAACGGATTTGGTGCGTTTTGAATTTATTTTACAATGCGTAAAGGACTTAAAAACAAATCTTGCTAAGATTGGCGGTAATTTGATGATTCTCGTTGGCGAGCCCGAAATATTAATTCCAGAGCTTGTGAGGAAGCATTCGTGCAGTTCTATATTTGCCGAGCAAGAATTCGCGACCGAAGAGCTAAATCAAATTAAAAAGATAAAATTAGCTTTACCTAGTGACTGTACTTTTGATTTTACGTGGGGCAGAACTTTGTATCACCTAGAGGACATACCTTACGAGATTCCCGAAATTCCATTGACGTCAAAGGCATATCGTATCAATACCACGAAGAATACGGAAGTTCGCAAAACCCTGCCTATACCAGCAAAAATCGATGTTGTTGATTTAGATACTATAGATTGGGGGGATTTTCCAACACCGAACGATGTAGGTTTTACTAAAACTAAAGATTATGCGCTCACCTATGTGTCAGGAGGAGAGTCAAAAGCTTTGGAACGTCTTGACTATTATCTTTTTGAATCCGAACAGTTGACCAGTTACCGATGGACAAGAAACCGATCATTGGGTATGGAGTACAGTTCAAAATTTTCTCCTTACATTGCACTAGGCTGCTTGTCTCCCAGAACTATCTACGAAGCGGTCAAAAAATATGAGAAAGAAATCACAAAGAATCAGAGTACGTGGTGGATGATATTTGAAATCGTTTGGCGCGATTATTTCACCTTTAAGCTGATGCGTTTTCAAAATGAAATTTATAGTACGGAAGGATATACCGATAAGACGAAAGAATTCACAAATGATCCTCAACTTTTTAAAAGGTGGTGTAATGGAAAAACAGGAATCCCTTTCGTTGATGCACATATGCGTCAGTTGAACGAAACCGGGTATATGAGCAATCGAGGCCGCGTGAACTGTTCAAGTTTTCTAGTATATGATTATAAGGTAGATTGGACGTGGGGCGCCGCCTATTTTGAATCAAAGCTAATTGATTATGATGTAGGCTCAAACTGGATGAATTGGCATACACAAGCATACCAAATATGGTATACGAACCCGGTCAATCAGGCTAACAAGTATAAAGCTCAGGAATTTATTCGGAAATGGATTCCAGAATTAGGGAAACTTAACGATTTAGAAGTGCTAATACCATGGGAATGTAGTGTTGATGGATACCCTAAGCCAGTTGAAATTTTCAGCAAATGGTCTAGAGCAATTAATAAAATAAAGAAGATTACGATTAAGTAAGAGCTATCGTATTAAAACTTCAATTATTTGGGTTACAAAGTAGTATACCTCTTATCTACTTTTACTCAAAATCATATCATGAAAGTACATTCATATTTAGCGTTTAGTGGAAATTGTCAAGAAGCATTGAATTTTTATGGAGATTTATTTAATGCGGACATCAAAAATCGTGAAACGTACGAGGATCAGAAGATAGATGTTCCTTCTTCTTATAGACAAATGTTACAACACGCGGAATTGAAAGGCAAAGGAGTCCATATTATGGCTTACGATGCAGCGCCCGATACGCCGATCAACCATGGAAATCAAGTTCATATGAGCGTTGATTTGAATAATTCGGATGAGGCCAAGCAGATGTTTGCAGACTTATCTAGCGGTGGACAAGTGCACCATGATTTTCGAGAAAGGGAATGGGGCTATTTCGGTAGATGTACTGACCGTTTCGGTATTAATTGGATGGTAAACTCCAGCAAATAAAATAGCAATCTATAAACAATCTCCCTTCAGGAGTGTCGACAGTAAGTAAAATGAAATTTTATTAATAATTAAAACAAATAGTATCATGGAAAAAAACAAGTTGTACAAAGAGATTGAAGAAATTTTAGAGAAAAATAGAGATGCCGAAAAAGGTTTTAGAAAGGCAGCAGAGAACACGGACAATCATGGTCTAAAAGTCTATTTTCAGGATAAAGCGGCAAAGCGTAAGGAATTTAACACTAGATTGACTAGTGAGGTTCGCTTGGCCTATTCAGACTTTGATGAAGATGGTTCGTTCAGTGGTACAATTCACCGAGCTTGGATGGATGTAAAAGCATTGTTTAGTGCTGACGACGATGAAGCGATGTTAGAAGAGTCAATACGGGGCGATAAAGCGGCAATCGAAGAATATAACGATGTGCTTGAAGAATCGACTTTGCCAATAGTTCTACGAAACTTGTTAACCGAACAAAAGGCAGCTATTCAAATGGATTTGAATGAAAATAAGACTTTAGAGGATTTGGCCTAAAAATTTTTAACTACTTCAAAGCCCCTTTCTTAGGGGCTTTTTTAGGCTTAAATAGCCTAATAAATCAAAACTACATCATCCAAAAAAATTTTTCAAGTAAAAGTTCGTACAGTAATACTGCACATACTTTTAAATGTGTCATTAGTCAA
>JBATUY010000123.1:0-11171 GCA_049671465.1 Pricia sp.
ACTCCGTCCGCATCAAATGGATCGCCAACGGTATCGGACTCGAAAAGATTGTAATGAAAAAGGGTAAAATGATCGGGTATTTTATTGCCGATCAGCAATCTGGTTTTTATCAGACCGCTACGTTTACCAAGGTGCTACAATTCGTGCAATCGCATACGCAGCTCTGTAAGATTAAAGAGAAAAAGACGCGTAATGGGTTGCGGTTATTGTTGGTATTTGAGAAAGTTAGCAGTGTGGAGCGGGCTTTGGAGGTGTTGGAGCCTTTTGATATCAAGGAAGCAGAAATGACAGAGTAAGTAAGCCTGCTACAACTACATATTTCAGTCGCTCATTATGCTCACAACCGAGAGCCATCCAGTTAGAGTTTAATAGCTTATTTTCTACGAAAATCCATATCTTTCAAGGACCTAGGAAAGAATATTTTTTTGCCTTAGAAAAAGACAAACGCTAAACTAACAAAATATGAAATCCAAATATCACATGGCCTTTCTTTCGGCCCTCCTTTTCGCATTCTACCTCACCGCCCAACCCAGCAAACAACTGGTCGAGGTCATTGTAACCCCCAACCACGCCGACTGGACCTATGACATCGGCGAACAGGCCGAATTTAGTATCAACGTACTACGCAACAATGTGCCTATCGAAGGCATCAAAATCAATTACAGAATCGAAACCGATCCCGGCTATCGCGTAGTCAAAATTTGGGACGAGGGCACCGTATCCCTTAACGATAAAACCAAGGTCAAGGCGGCCAAATTCAAGGAGGCCGGCTTTCTTCGCTGCACCGCCACGGTTACGGTCGATGGTAAAGAATACTCGTCGTATGCGACTGCCGGATTTGCACCCTACGACATAAAACCAACGACTACCCTACCCTCTGATTTTGAGGCGTTTTGGAGCAAGGGCAAGGAAGAACTCGCAGAAGTACCCATCAACCCAGTGTTGACCTTGTTGCCCGAACGCTGTACCGACAAGGTCAATGTGTACCACGTGCAATTGGACAATGTGCAGGGCAAAATTTACGGTATTCTCTGCACGCCAAAGAAAGAGGGGAAGTATCCGGCTATTTTACATGTGCCGGGTGCGGGCATTCGACCCTATTATGGGGAAGTCGACGAAGCGGCCGAGGGTTTTGTTACGTTCACTATCGGCATTCATGGTATTCCCGTTACTTTGGATAAAGGGGTATACGATGACCTGAGAGCGGGCGCGCTCAGCAATTATCAGGTTTTCAATTTAGATGACAAGGATAATATGTATTACCGCCGGGTGTATTTGGGATGCGTCCGTGCCGTAGACTTCCTCCACGGTCTGGATAGTTTCAACGGTGAGGACATGGCCGTTACCGGCGGAAGCCAAGGCGGTGCGCTATCCATCGTTACCGCAAGTCTCGACGACCGTATCGATTATCTGGCGGCCTTTTATCCCGCACTATCCGATATGACGGGATTTTTATACGGTCGTGCCGGGGGATGGCCACAGATATTTGTGGATGACTTTACCAACAAACCCGAAAAAATCGAGGTCTCCAAATATTATGACGTAGTCAATTTTGCACGATCGATAACCGCCGAAGGATGGTACAGTTGGGGGTACAACGATAATGTCTGCCCCCCTGTTTCAACCTTTTCAGCCTACAATGTAATCGACGCCGAGAAGGAACTTCATATTTTTCAGGAAACCCGGCATTGGACTTTTCCAGAGCAGCAAGCGATGAAAAACGAATGGCTGTTCGGTAAATTAAAAGAGTAAACACTTTTAAACTTTTCGCACGCGTCAATTCGGTAGTTTCGCCTGATTGAAACCCTCTCGTTTTGTAGTCTTCCCTCAGCAATCTTTTATTGCCAGTTAAAAACCAAGCTATTAACACGATATCATAATGAGTTCAGAATCCCGAACAATCCCGTTTGACAAAATGCAGGAGGTGTTGTACCGCCTTTTCCTGAAATATTCTTTTGCGGAGTACAAAGCGAAACTCCTGGCCAAAACCTATTCCGAAAGTACGTTGGACGGGGTCAACTCCCACGGCATCAATCGCGTCCCATTATTTATTGAGTATATCGAAAATGGTGTGATTCACTTGGATGCCGAGGCGGAAAAAGCGGAAGCCTTTGGAAGCATCGAACGTTGGGACGGCCACTTCGGACCAGGTATCATCAATGCCATCAAGTGCACCGACCGGGCAACACTTTTAGCCAAGGAACACGGTATGGGCCTGGTCGCCCTTCGCAACAATAACCATTGGATGCGCGGGGGCACCTACGGATGGCGCGCCGCAGACGAAGGATGCATTTCGATACTCTTTACCAATACCCAACCCAATATGCCCCCTTGGGGCGGAAAGCAAAGCCGATTGGGCAACAATCCGTTCATCGTGGGCATCCCCAGAAAAGAGGGCCACATAGTTTTGGATATGGCGATTTCGCAATTTGCATTCGGCACTATCAACAACTACAAGTTGAAGGGCGAGAAACTACCCTATCCCGGGGGTTGGGACGACCAAGACCAGCTATCCAAAGACCCGGAGAAAATCCTTGGCAACGAACGCGGACTTCCCATCGGATACTGGAAAGGCTCGGCACTATCCATGGTTTTGGATATGCTGGCAACTTTGTTATCTGCGGGAAAATCTACCTACAAAATAGGGCAAGATGCCTATGAGACCGGGGTATCCCAAATCTTTCTGTGCATATTTCCCAAGATGTTCGGCGATGACGGAATTCAAGAAAAATTATTGGAAGAGATTATCGATTACACCCATGATGTAGATCCTATGGAAAAGGGAGGCCGAACCTACTACCCCGGAGAGCGCACGTTGCAGACCCGGACCGAAAATTTGAAGAACGGCATTCCCGTTAGCGCAGAGGTTTGGGAAAAAGTGCTGGAATTAATGAATTAAAGTAGGCAGGGCCATCGAGCTATTTAAAGACATGAGCTTGAACCTTTTTCTTTCGGTTCACCATCCAAACGCCCAATAAAATGATCAATCCACCTAGCAATTGATAGCCGTTCATGGTCTCCCCGTCCCAAACGGCCCAGAGTACCGCGACCAACGGAATCAGATAAGTAACCGAGGCGGCAAAGACCGGACTCGATAGGTGAATTAGCTTGTTAAAAAAGATGTTCGCAATCGAGGTGCCAATAATCGCCAGCGCGAGCAAGTAATACAGTGCCGTATGCATTTCCGGATTACCCTCGAATTCAGTAAAAAAACCCGAGAAGGCCACTAAGACCAGCGCCGGTAAGAACGCTACCCCGAAACTGCCCGTTGTGACGGCAAGCGGACTCAGATGCGCCAGATACTTCTTTATGATGTTGATATTGATCGCGTAGCCCAACGCCGAAATCAATATGAAAAGGGCATAGGCATAATTCCGGTCAGGCTTGAATTCCATACCGGCAACGATGAGGGCAACAGTACCGGCCAGCCCAATGAACACCCCTAAAATCTGCCGTTTCGTCACAATGGCCCCGAACGCCGCTATACCGACAATCGTTGTCAATAGCGGTACTACCGAGTTGAATATCGAGGTCACGCCACTATCGATTTCCGTTTGGGCCAAGGCGAACAAAAAAGGCGGGAAGAAAGAACTCAGCAATCCCGCAGCAATAATCCATTTCAAGTCTTTGCGGCGGAAACTTTTGAGGCTACGAAATCCAAAAATAAAAAGCACCAATGAGGCAATAACAATACGTAGGCCGCCCAATTGCATGGGCGACAGTCCTAGAAGCGCTTTTTTAATAAGGATAAAGGAAGAGCCCCAAACGATGGACAACAATATCAGATAGATCCACTTTTTCGAATCGTCGTTCAAGGTTCGGATGGTTTAAGGTGTTACAAAAATGATGATTTTTTTCGGTCTATATCCCTACAAACTCAAAAGCTATCGTAAATTCGTTTCCAAAAAAAGCAACAAACACCTTAAAGCTCGCTCCACGTGCAAGACAAGCTTTAAATTTTTAAAAGCCTTGAACCGATGAAAAAGATTATTCTATTTATAACTATTGCAATGGCCACGTTCGCCACATCCTGTAAAGAAGAAAAAGAGTCAAGGCAAATGAACGAGGTCATGGCCGTACACGATGAGGTGATGCCAAAAATGGGACAATTGGGAAAGTTGGTAGGGGAACTCAAAGCCATGGCAAACGATAGCACCGACATTGGAAAGCAATACAGAGAAGCCCGCATAGACCTACAGGAAGCCAACGAGGCTATGATGGATTGGATGCAGGGCTTTGGCGATCGCTTTACTCCCGATGAAATTCTAAACGGAAAAGAACTTACCCCACAAAAACAGCTGTGGTTGGATGAAGAGGAAGAAAAAGTGGAAGCATTGCGCGAACAGATAAATTCGAGTATCGAAAAGGCACAAAAGTTGCTGGAAAAAGAGGATTGACCGTGTGGATGTTCTCGCGCTCTACGACTACGAACCTAGACTTTCGAAGTGCATGAGCTGAACCTCAACGGCAACCTTTCAACTTACGGGGTTGTTATGTATGCCAAACAAAGCGCACCTTCCAAAGCTGTACGGACATCGAGAATATCGGCTCTGTAAAGAGTGTTTAAAGCCATTCCCATGAATCAGTATTATTTTACCCGAAAATTAAAACCATAGCAATGAGAAATAGTATAATAGTTCTATTGACAGCATTGTTTCTGGTCACCGCCACCGTTACCGCCCAAGACTCCGAAAAAGAACAGACCAAAATGGAAGAGGTCATGGACGCTCATGATCAGGTCATGGACCGCATGCCAGAACTGGCCAAACTGATCGGCAAACTCGAGACCAAGGCCGATGGGGCTTCCGATAAAAAGAAATATCACGAAGCCGTCAAAGACCTGAAAGCAGCGAACAAATCGATGATGGATTGGATGATTGCCTTCGGTAACCGCTTCGAGGCCGATGAAATGTACAAAGGCAAAGAACTTTCGGAACAAAAGAAGGCTTGGGTGCTCGAAGAGCAAGAGAATATCGCTATTTTACGGGAAGAAATTAATTTGAGCATACAACAGGGACAGAAACTACTGAACGAATAGGGTTTTAGAAAAAAGTGACGTTTATAATTTGAATTATTGCTTCCACCGCAATGTTTCCATAATGCCCCGAATATCGTTCTGCAAATACGCCGCCGCAGGATAGATGGAATCATAATTGGGCTTAGTGGTAAAATACAGCGAACCCGTCAAAAAATTACCCGTACTATCGGTCGCGTAGAATTGCGCCTGCGAGGCCGCATTACCGGTTACTTCGAAGAATGTGCCGTACACCATTTGTTCTTCATTGACAAAAGGCTGCTCAACGATGCCATCGGCCTTGGCGGAATGTTCGTAGCTCAGTTTACGTGCATCAAAAATCAATTTCTCGATGTTATTATCCACCTTTCTGTAATTGATGAAAATTTCGCCTTTCATTTCCGGATATCGAAGGCTCAATACCCGACTGTTCTTTCTCCTAACCTCGGCGGCCTTATTATAAGTAAAACTAAAATAATCGGTTTCCAGCTTACCAAGCACCGGCTTTGAATATTCAAGCCGGAGCTTGGCGTTAGGTTTTGGTAGTACATCTTCTTTGCAGGCCGTGAACATCACGCTGAACACAAGTAAGATTGGGTAATATCTAAACATCATGTGGCAAGGTCACTTTAATCTGTTTCAATCGCTTTTTATCTAGGCCTTCTACAACGAATCTATACTCATTGAAGATAACTACATCTCCTTTTTTCGGAAAGCTTCCCGCGATTTCAAGAACAAAACCGGCAATGGTCTCCGATTCCCCCTTTTGCTGTTCGAACTCCGCGTCGTCTTCGATTTTCACCACGCGGTAAAAATCCTTTAGGGTCGTTTTTCCTTCAAAAACAAAATTAAAATCGTCCAATTTGGAGAAAATCAAGTCCTCATCGTCAAATTCGTCGCTGATGTCACCTACGATTTCCTCGATTATATCCTCTAGGGTTACGATACCCGACGTGCCGCCGTATTCGTCTACTACGATGGCCAAATGGTTTTTCTTTTCCTGAAATTCCAACAGCAGGTCATCCAATTTTTTGTTCTCCGGCACGAAATAGGGTTCGCGAATCACATCCATCCAAGTCAAGGTCTTCCGGTCGATAAAGGGCAACAGGTCTTTAACGTACAGTACCCCGAGAACATTGTCCATATGCTCCGAAAAAACGGGAATACGGGAATAGCCGTTCTTTTTGATCTCTTCCAATACCTCAAGAAATTTCATATCCTCGCTCAGCGCAAAAATATCGATCCGCGGGCGCATGACCTGTTTAGTATCGGTGTTACCGAAAGAAACGATTCCTTGCAATATTTTCTGCTCTTCTTTGGTCGTATCGCCTTCAGAAGTAAGCTCCAACGCTTGGGAAAGATGGTCTACGCTTAAGTTGGACTTCTGTCTGCCCAGTTTGGTGTGTAAAAAAAGTGTTCCGGAACGCATAGGAAGACTGAGCGGCGCGAAAAGAAAATCCAGAACCCTCAACGGATACGCCATAAGGTGGGCAAAATCCGTTCGGTTTCTGTTGGCATATACCTTGGGAAGAATCTCGCCGAACATCAGAATCAAAAAAGTAGCGACCACAACTTCGAGTACGAAACGGACCCATTGCAGTTCGACCTTGGCGAAAATCGTATCGCCAATGACACTAAAAAGTAATACGACCCCAATATTTATGGCATTATTGGCCACCAAAATAGTGGCCAACAGTTTTTTGGGCCTTTCTAAGAGCTTAACGATGATATTGCCACGGGTGGTCTTGCTTTCCTCTATATCTTTGACATCGCTCTGCGATAGTCCGAAAAAGGCAACTTCCGCCCCTGAAACCAATGCGGAACTGATGAGGAGCAACACAAGAAAAACTATCTTAATCGCAAGGTCGGCACTCACGGAAGCCATGAAATTGGGAAGCAGAATAAGGGGGTCAGGGTCCAATTAGGTATATTTATTTTAGAAGGGCAAATCATCCTCTTCGGATGGGCCCAAGGCCGAGGTTTTTTTAGACTGGGCCGAGGTTTTATCGCTGCCGGAATTCGCGGAACCGGATTCGGTGGCATCAGATTTTGCATTTTCAGAGGATGTGCCCTGCTGAGGGTTGGCGTTACTTTCGCTCTTCGTCGTCAAAAAGGTAAAATCTTGCGCCTGTACCTCGGTCGAATAGCGGGTAACGCCACTATCATCTTGCCATTGCCGGGTACGCAAACGCCCCTCGACGTAGACCTTATCGCCTTTGCCCAAATATTTTTCGCAGATTTCGGCCGCCTTGTTCCGCACTACGATATTATGCCACTCGGTATTTGTTGTACGTTCGCCCGTTTTTTTATTGGTGTAGGTTTCACTGGTGGCGATGGGAAAACGCCCAATGCAGTCGCCTCCCTCGAAATAGTGCACCTTCACCTCATCGCCTAAATTACCGATCAACATCACCTTGTTCAATGTACCGCTCATTTGCTTTGTCTTGAAATTAAGCCTCAAAAGTACGAATTTTGGACGTTTTATTGGGATTTTTCCATTTATGCTCTCTTAAAATCCGACGGACCATTCGCGATTTACCCCGACCTCGACCAAGTTTTCAGGAAATCGGCGATCAGAACGGGAACAGGATACTTTTCGAGTTCGGATAACGACAAACCATCGGTAAGCTTTTCATCGGTTCGTACTATCCAGAATACGGTATGTAGGTGCTGGTGCGATAGCTTATGAATTAAAGGAATATCATTGTATCTCATGACGTCCTGTACTTTTTCGGCATCCGCAAAACTGTCCATTTGGGCGTGAACGGCATCCTCATTGACTATCCCTTTAGACTCGATCAACGGAAATTCCCATAGATTTTGCCAAATACCCTTTCCAGTACGCTGCTGCAGTAGGGTATTATCATCGGTATCCGAAAAAACCAAATAATTGAAATACCGATGTTTTACCTTGGTCTTGTTAATTTTGATAGGAAGCTCCGCAACCTCTCCCTTCTGATACGCTAGGCAACTATCGTTCAACGGACAATACATGCAGTTCGGATTTTTAGGTGTACACTGTATCGCGCCAAATTCCATAATACCCTGATTGTAGTCGCGGATATCATCTGCATCCATGACCTTTCGGGCCAAGGCCTTGAAATATTTGATTCCCTCGGAGCTGTTTATCGGAATATCGATTCCGAAATAACGAGCCAAGACCCTATAGACATTACCGTCGACCACAGGCTCCGGAGCATCGAAGCAAATCGACGAGATGGCGCTTGCCGTATAGTCGCCCACGCCTTTTAGTTTCAATAAACCTTCATAGGTCTGTGGAAACCGTCCGTCGAATTCATCGACCACCATTTTAGCGGCGGCATGTAGGTTTCGGGCGCGCGAATAATAGCCGAGACCTTGCCAAAGTTTCAGCACGTTTTCTTCCGAAGCGGTCGCCAAATCGAAAACTGTTGGAAATACAGCTACAAATTTCAGATAGTAGGGCATACCTTGAACCACCCTGGTCTGCTGCAGAATAATTTCCGACAACCATATATGATAAGGGTCCCTGGTACCACGCCATGGCAATTCGCGCTTATTTTCGGCATACCAAGTAAGAATTTTCTGTGAAAAGCTTGTCATAAGGTAGAATCAGAAGCAAAAATAATGGTTTAGCCTATGAACCATCCTAAGATAGCCGAGCTTAAATTGGTCTAGCACGATGAATGCTTTAAAATTAAACGGTTAGCGGGAAAGCTGAAATTAAATTTATATATTTGCATCCCAAAAAAAGAGCGATCCGCAGGGATCCTAACTACTGAAAATTTAACACGAAAGATGACGAAAGCAGAAATTGTATCGAATATCTCAGAAAAACTGGGTATTGAAAAAGGAGATGTACAGGCGACTATCGAAACTTTTATGGAAGAGGTGAAATCCTCATTGGAAGGCGGTGACAACGTATATCTTAGAGGTTTTGGCAGTTTTATAGTGAAAACCAGGGCCGAAAAAACGGGCCGAAACATCAGCAAGAATACTACTATCAAAATTCCTGCCCATAACATTCCGGCATTTAAGCCTGCCAAGGTTTTTGTAGAAGGAGTTAAGAGTAACGTACAAGTAAAATAAAATAACCCATAAAAAACAATTTTATATGCCGAGTGGTAAAAAGAGAAAAAGACATAAGGTTGCGACCCACAAGCGCAAGAAGCGCAGAAGAGCTAACCGTCACAAGAAAAAGTAATTCCGTAAGGGCCGAGCATTTTCGGCCCTTATTGCTATTACGGGCGGTTTGGGTCCGAAAATTCGAGATCCTTTCCCGACCCTCTTCAGGTAATGCCCCTTTTAGGTCATTACACCACGTTCATTGACATAGAAATCCCAATTGAGGATTCGGCGGATATTACATCCGTTTCAAGCATTGTTTAATCAATTTGTCCGCTCCCGTTCCGGTAATCATCCGGATTTGCGCGGAAGGATGAATACAAATAAATTCAGGTGAATAGAGAATTAATCGTAAGATCTAGTTCCGATGCCGTTGATTTTGCCCTTCTAAAAGATGGGAAGCTCACCGAATTGCACAAAGAGGAAGACAACAACGATTTTTCCGTTGGCGATATTCTCCTTGCCAAGGTACGCAAACCGGTTACCGGTCTCAATGCGGCCTTCGTCAACGTAGGTTATGAAAAGGATGCATTTTTGCATTACCATGACCTAGGCCCACAATTGGCCACTATGCTTAAATTCATTAAGCAGGTAAGTTCAGGAAAATTGAAGGATTACACCCTAGCTAATTTTCCTACAGAAAAAGACATTGACAAAAATGGCGTCATCACCGATGTCATCAAAGCAAATCAGTCTTTACTCGTGCAAATCGTTAAAGAGCCCATTTCCACAAAAGGCCCGAGAATCAGTTCAGAACTCTCCATCGCGGGGCGTTATCTGGTCATGGTACCTTTTTCCGATCGTGTCTCCGTTTCTCAAAAGATAGCGAGCAACCAAGAAAAAGATAGGCTCAAAAGATTGGTAAAAAGCATCAAGCCCAAGGGGTTCGGTGTCATTATCAGAACAGTGGCCGAAGGCAAAAAAGTAGCGGAACTTGACAAAGATCTAGAAAATTTGTTGACCAAATGGTCGACCATGTGCGAAAAGCTGCAGAAAGCGCGTACCCCATCAAAAGTATTGGTAGAACTCAATAGGGCTTCATCGATACTTCGGGATGTCTTTAACGATACCTTTACCGGTATTCACGTAGACGACGAAACGCTTCACGAGCAAATCGTAGATTATGTACAAGAAATCGAACCTGGAAAGGAATCGATTGTAAAACTGTACAAATCGCCGGTTCCGATTTTTGAAAAATTCGGGATAGAACGGCAAATTAAAACTTCTTTTGGCCGTACCGCCAGCATGAGCAAAGGCGCGTACCTGATTATCGAACATACCGAGGCCTTGCACGTCGTTGACGTGAACAGTGGCAATCGTTCGAGCAGGGGCAAAAACCAAGAAGATACGGCTCTGGAGGTCAACCTTTTGGCGGCATCCGAAATCGCAAGGCAATTGCGCCTTCGCGATATGGGAGGTATTATCGTGGTCGACTTTATCGATATGGTAAAAGCGCCACACCGTAGAAAACTTTTCGACCATCTTCGCAACGAGATGAAAGACGATCGCGCCAAGCATAAAATTCTGCCGCCCAGTAAGTTCGGGCTGATACAGATAACACGCCAACGCGTACGTCCCGAGATGAACATCAAGACGACCGAAGAGAATCCGAACGGGAGCGGCAAAGAAGTCGAAGCTCCGATCGTATTGGTCGATAAAATCAATTTCGATCTCGAAAAGTTGCTGAAAGGACCTAAAAAGGATGAGAAGATTACTTTGAACATCCACCCTTTTATTGCGGCTTACATCACGAAGGGCTTTCCATCAATGCGTTCTAAATGGTTTTTAGAACATAAGAAGTGGATTAAGATTCAGCCTCGTGATGCATATACATATTTAGAGTACCGTTTTAAGGATAAGGACGGCAAGACGGTCTATTAAATCGGTAATTATTTGCCCATAGCCTTTATCTGTGATTTACTACCGATTACAATTATCAATTAAAGCGGCTCTTCGGCAACGAGGGGCCGCTTTTTTTGTTTAAAGAAATAAAATCGGTCATAGAAAAGTACCTTTGTACGTAAAATTGACAATATCCTTATCAGGTATGGAA
>JBATUY010000124.1:0-2028 GCA_049671465.1 Pricia sp.
AGGTGGAACAGTTTATGGGCAACCTTTTGGAATTAAATCAATTTAAGGCCGACTTCACCGGCGATGAGATTTACTGCTGTATCGGTACGACGAAAGAAAAAACGCCGGAAAAGACGCTTTATAAAAAAATTGACCATGGTATTCCCGTAGCCGCGGCAAAACTGGCCAAAGCCAATGGCATCGATAGCTTTTTGGTGATTTCCGCGATGGGGGCCGATGCGGGCAGCAGCACATTTTACACAAAGACAAAAGGTGAAATGGAACGGGATGTACTAGAGCAAAACTTAAAAAACACCTATATTTTAAGACCCTCTTTGATCGAGGGCGACCGAGATGAAGACAGAACCTTTGAAAAGATCGGATTGTCACTGATGAAAATTGTTCAACCTTTGTTTGTCGGAAAATTGAAACAATACAAAACCATTAGAGCTGACACCATTGCAAAGGCCATGATACACTTGGCAAATACAAAAGGGCGTTCAAAGACAATCATAACTTCGGATGAAATCAAAGTATTGGCCAATAAAAATTAATATAGATGGAATCATTGGGTAACATTCAATCGATTTTATGCAGCAGATAAAAGCGTACTTAGATCAAATTGCTACCATTTCTAACCCCGATTGGGAGTTTTTTACATCAAAACTGCAGCGTCAAGTCATTGAGAAAAAAGCGATTTTCTTGAAGTTGCACGCTATTGAGAACCATATCTCTTTCATAGAATCAGGCGTTGTGCGCATGTTTATACCGAAAGAAGATCCGGATAAGGAGATTACTTTCGGTTTTAGTTTTGAAGACCATTTTATAAGTGCCTATGATTCCTTCTTAACCCAAAAGCCTTCCGCATATCAACTACAGGCGCTTACCGAAACCCATTTACTGAGTATCACCTACGATGATCTTCAGGCGGTCTATAAAAAAACCCAAATCGGAAACCTTATCGGCAGATTGACCGCAGAACGCCTATTCCTTTCAAAATCGAAACGGGAGCAAGACTTGTTGAACCTCACGGCGGAACAACGTTACATTTCGCTTTTCAAGGAAAGACCGGAACTGATAAAAGAGATTCCTTTGAAATATATCAGTTCGTATATCGGGGTTACCGCCCAGGCCTTGAGCCGAATTCGAAAACGTTTGTAACGGTGTTCTAAGCGCCTATTTATTGATTTGGGTTCATTGTTTCGACTGAAATCACAGATTATCTTTACAAAAAAAAGCGATGATTATTATCCTATTTGTTTTGGTACTCTGGTACGGCGGTTTGTTTTTCCAATCTTTCTTTTTACATCGGTATGCGGCACATCAGGTGTTTACGATGTCAAAAACCATAGAGCGCATTACTTTTGTGCTCACCTGGATATTTCAGGGCTCGAGCTACCTGAGCGCCTATGGCTATGGAATAATGCACCGTATGCATCATGCGTATACCGATACTGAAAACGACCCGCACTCCCCTTCACACGATCCGAATCTATTCGCGATGATGTGGAAGACCAAGACCATTTATCAAGATATAAACAAACAGCGTATCGCCGTCGAGAGCCGTTTTACCAAAAATGTACCACAATGGCGGGCATTCGATAGGTTCGCAAGTTCCCGTATCTCTAGAGTAATTTGGATTTCCCTTTACGTTTTATTCTTCGTATACTTCGTCTCTGCGTGGTGGCAGTGGTTACTGCTGCCCATAACCTTTATGATGGCACCTATTCATGGGGTTATTATCAACTGGTTCGGCCATATCTACGGCTACGTGAATTTTAAAATGAAAAACACGAGTAAAAATCTGTTTCGTTTTGACTTTTTAATGATGGGGGAAGGATATCATAACAACCATCACAAACACGCGAACCGTGCTAATTTTGGGGTGAAATGGTACGAGATAGATATTACGTATTTGATCATAAGAGTATTGGATGCCGTAGGATGTATTCGGTTGAAACCCATTCCCGTAAAGCGGAAATAAACGGTCTCAATAGGTAATCAATAGGTTGATTTAGCAAAGCCGACAAAACGTGTCGATTGCGGATG
>JBATUY010000125.1:0-1938 GCA_049671465.1 Pricia sp.
GGTTTAAAAGTTTCCGAGTTTGCTTTTATGGTAAAAAACAAAGTGCGCCTCCAGGGTCTAGCGCGCTTAGGGATGCCGGTTCCACTTACCGGTACCGGTATGGCCTTTCCCTTCGAGGCCTTAAGCGAGGTGGATCTTGCCACCGGCGATATCGTTGAAGACATGCGCTTAGGGGTCGAACTGGCCGAGAAAGACATGGGCGCGCAGTATTGCGATCAGGCGCAGGTGTACAGTTACTTCCCTAACAGCGAAAGCGCAGAAAAAACTCAGCGCGAACGCTGGGAGCACGGCCACTTAAGCACGATTAAACGCTTTGCCCCACGCCTATTAAAACGCGCCCTTGGGAAACCCAGCCTTAAAGCCCTGGTGATGATGCTAGATTTACTGGTGCCACCGCTGTCGTTATTAGTCATGATGATCGGCGCCGCGCTTGCCGCAGCCAGCGCCTGGGGCTATTACTTCGACGACTGGATACATGCAAAAATACTTGGCGGCTATTTTATGCTGCTTTTGTTAACTATCTTAATGACCTGGTACATCCACGGGCGCAGCATCTTATCCCTGGGCGAGCTGGCTCATATCCCTATTTACGTTGTTTCAAAAATCTTTTTATATGCCGGCTACCTGGTGCGCAAGCAAACCGCCTGGATTCGCACCGACCGTCATTAATTATTCAGCCCTTGCGGGTATTTGGAGACAGTTTTGAAGCTCGCTGTATCAGTTTTAAACTATCGCACGGCCGACCTTAGCGTAAAAGCTACGCAAGCCACTATCGACGCGCTGTTGAATCGCGATTTTTCCTGGCACATTTTTATTGTCGATAACGACAGCCAGGATTCGAGCGAAAACACGCTGCGCGCACATGTCGCGGCACAACGAAAAGCTGCAGCGCCCGGTTGGGATAAAGTAGAAGTTCACCAAACTGGCCATAACGGTGGTTTTGGCGCAGGCAATAATTACGCGATTAAAACGGCACAAGCGCAATTTCCTGAGCTGGAATATGTGTATATTTTAAATTCCGACGCCTTCCCCGAAAAAGACGCCATCGTCTCGCTGATGGACTTTCTCGACAGCAACCCTAACTATGGTTTTGCTGGCAGCTATATTTACGGCACCGACGACGAGCCCCACAACACCGCGTTTCGCTTTCCCAGTCCTTTGGGCGAGCTTGAAGGCGCAGTGCGTTTCGGTCCGGTTACTCGTTTACTGCGCAATTACCAGGTGCCCATGGGAATTCAAGCCGAAAGCTGCGATGCCGACTGGCTGGCCGGTGCCAGCATGTTAATGCGCATAAAAACCTTGGATGCGGTGGGTTTGTTTGACGAGACCTTCTTTTTATATTTCGAGGAAACCGACTTGTCTTTACGCGCACAGCGCGCTGGTTGGCCGACGCGCTATATTGCGCAAAGCAGAGTTCTACATATTGGGTCGGTATCTACCGGAATGAAGAAATGGCAACGTATTCCCCAGTATTGGCTAGACTCGCGGAAGCACTACTTTGTCAAAAATCACGGCCGCATGACCTTTTTGTTTGCCACTTTTTTACGGACGCTGGGCGGGCTTTTGTATCAGCTTCGCTGTCTAGTTGAGGGCAAAAAAAATCCAGACCCCGATTGTTTTATTCGCGATATGCTGCGGCACGCATTTAAATAATGGCTGAACATACTGATAAATACACCCCCGATAGTCTCGACTCTGATGCTAACAATGCATCTCACACTGGCATCGAGGCTATTTCGCCACACGAGCCCGACTGGCGGCGCGAGCAATTAGAGCGCTGGTGGGAACCATCCAAGCAGTTGCTGGCATCCATTCGCGGTTATCAGCGAAATCTCGCGCGCAATTCTTTATTTGGAAAAATTGCATCTAAGGTTTTCGTGTTGAAACATCGTTTTTGGAGCGTCGTCAGCGGGGCCGATATTCCCATCAACTGTACAC
>JBATUY010000126.1:0-1581 GCA_049671465.1 Pricia sp.
GGTGAGAAGTTTTGGCCCATTTGGTTCTTATTGCTTAGCGGTTTAAATGCCTTATATCTATCGGGCGACGCCTTTAATCTCTACGTCTGCCTCGAAATCATCGGTTTGGCTTCGGCAGGATTAATTGCTATAGAACAGGGTCGCGACGCACTTATTGCGGCTCTGCGTTACCTGTTGGTGGGACTGCTCGGCTCACTATTCTATTTGTTAGGTGTGGCGATTCTCTATCGAAGTCACGGCACGCTAGATTTGGCGGCGCTGGCCGAGCTTAACTTAGGGAGTGCGTCGGAGTCAGTGGCACTAATGCTTATTATGAGCGGCCTGATACTTAAGGCTGCGCTCTTTCCTTTGCATTTTTGGCTACCTTCAGCGCACGCTAGTGCACCCGCCCCCGCGAGCGCCATCCTTTCCGCTCTAGTCGTTAAAGCATCTCTCTACCTTGCGCTTCGTTATTGGTTTGATGTACTGCATATATCGGTAACGGAAGCTGCGGCAACACTTTTAGGCACTTTTGCTTGCGCGGCCATTGTCTGGGGATCATGGCAAGCGTTTAAAGCCGAACGGCTCAAATTAATGGTGGCTTACTCAACCGTTGCCCAACTTGGCTATATGTTTTTAGTCTTTGCTTTGGCCAGTCGATATATCGACAGCTCCTCCACGGCGGGTCTCGTGGCAATTCAAGCAGTGGTGTACTTTATCGTCGCTCACGCCTTCGCTAAAGCGGCAATGTTCTTAACCGCCGGAAATATTCTTTTATCTTTGGGGCACGATGAGGTCGCCCGCTTTGGAGGTCTTGCAAAGAGCAACCCCCTAGCGATTGGCGTCTTCGCCATTGCTGGCGCGAGCCTAATTGGTCTACCGCCTAGCGCAGGCTTTATCGCTAAGTGGCTGCTGCTCAACGCGGCAATCGAGAACGGTAACTGGTTATGGCTAATCTGCATTGTGGTCGGCGGCTTACTCGCAACCCTGTATATTTTTCGTGTCTTAATTATTGCTTTTGATTCTACTCACGCAGAGCCACCTACAACGCCGAACTCAGACACCCAAGCCCAAGCCAACCCTGTTCCGGGCATCTTAAGCGCGTGCGCGCTTAGCCTTGCGGTTGGAGCAATGATACTCGGAGTGAATGCCGAGCCGATCTTAAATTTGGTAAACGCCAGCTCGCTCGCGTTTTATTTTAGCGGTTAACGAGAAACTTTGTGATGCTAAACAACTTGCTTCCTCTGCTCATTGTGCTTGTCCCAGTAGCGACAGGACTTGCAATTATTTCAATTCCCGAACAGCGGGAAAAGCTTCGCACGACCTTGAATACCGTAGGCGCCCTGCTCAATATAGGACTCATCTCTTTATTAGTCTCGGGTGTTTACGACGGTCAGTCTTATGAGACTCGAATCCCGCTTTTGCCTAACATAGACATGGTACTTCACGCAGATTCGCTCTCCTTGTTATTTGTTAGTTTGTCTGCCTTATTGTGGCTGCTTACTACTTTCTACGCGATCGCCTATCTCGGCCACGCAAAGAATCGCAGTCGATTTTTTGGCTTCTTTAGTTTTTGTGTTGGTGCAACCTTAGGTGTGGCAC
>JBATUY010000127.1:0-2044 GCA_049671465.1 Pricia sp.
GATATGCAGATGGCACTGTTCTGATGGACACCCTGCTATTGGAAAAATAGCATACGGTCAAGTAAAATCAATACCTCGGAACGACTAATTCAGAGAATCGTATTTTAGTCGGACAGTAATGAATAAATAATATTTAATGTAATGAACATTTTTGTTTTAACCGATGGAAAACGAAATAAACACCATATTGATTGATTACGAAAAAGAGATTTTAGAAATTGAGCAATCAGATTTTTCTTTGTATCCTGATGTTGAAAAAGGAATTAAAATTTCAAGAAAATATCTTCAAAAATTGAGGTTGCTTTTGAGAAACGATCAGTTTAAAAATAAAGAAGATGAAATTACCTTCTTTAAGCATCAAAAGCCAAGGATATATGGTAAACTCAAATTTTATGCTAAACTTTATAGGTTTTTACTTCAAAAACCGAGAGGTACGAATAAATCGCAACGCTTATATATTGATAGAGAAATTAAAATACTTCAAAATTATTTTTTACAGAATAATGAATTTATAAAATACTACCGACAGAACGCAACCTTTCTTGATGAATTTTATTTTTTACGAGGTAATGATAACATAGGACTTATTTCTGATACGTCACATTTTTATACCGATGCCGAATTCTCAACGAGTCACGATAACGCTGTGGCAAAGATTATTGCCTACGATTTATTGATAATTTATTACACAAACGAACTCGACAAATTGAAAAAAACAACTAGAGGAATACCCACCGACACAAAGTTATTTGGAGGGTTCAATTTGACTTGGACATCAAATAAAATAGATTTGGTAGAACTTACTTATTCTTTGATAGCCTCTGGTTCTGTGAAAGGAGATATTAAAGATTTGGCAACATTATTCGAAAAAGTCTATAACATTGATTTAGGTAATTATTATAGAAGCTTTTTAGAAATAAGGGCACGTAAAGAGAATCCAGCCAGATTTATTGATGAATTAAAGTCAAAACTTTTAAAGAAAATTGAAGAAGCTGATGACTAAATAAAGTTATTTTTTGATGTACGTTTTACACCCAAGTTGGTTTCAACTTGGGTGTTGTTTTTTTACATAGAGTTTGGGATAATTTGGAAGTTATGATTAGATAATAAACTATTAAAAGACACTAAAACATACTATATATCAAGATGTTAAAGTTATACCCAACTTGGTTTCAACTTGGGTATAAAACTCAATAATACTACTCAAATTTGTAGAACGAAAGTCAAATCAGGTCAAGGGCTGTCAAATTAATTGAAAGCGATGCGATAGCCTTTTTCTTTAAAACCGTTCTATTATGCCGACAAGTATCATTACTACAGACGACCTTCGGGAATTCAAAATGGAATTGCTCGATGACATCAAAAATCTTCTTTCCAAGCAAGCAACTGGAAAATTGAAGAAATATCTTAAATCTTCCGAGGTTATGGATTTACTGCAAGTAAGTCCTGGGACACTTCAAAATCTACGTATCAATGGTACGCTGCCCTACACAAAAGTTGGCGGAATCATTTACTATGATGCCGAAGAAATTCAAAATGTAATGAATGCCAACCGTGTACAGCACGGTCTAAATTCATAGGCGATGAACTATATAAAGCTACTTAATGCGGCTTTTGAAAAGTTCTATTCTGATGACCGCCTCAACCCTACCCACATCAGTCTATATATGGCGCTGTTCCAAGAATGGAACAGTAGCCGCTTTGCGGTTGAGTTCTATGTGAACCGTCGCGACCTAATGACGGCATCAAAAATAGGCTCGAAATCTACCTATCATAGGTGCGTCACAGACCTCGATTCCTGGCACTACCTTTTTTACTTTCCCTCTAATAATCCATACAAAGGCAGCAAAATAAAGATGGCCATTATCGAGACAAGTGATGAGACGGTCACGGGACGGTACAATCCCACATTGGAACATCTTGCGGAACGGTACCATCCCATAAGAGAACCAGTTGAGGGACAGTACCGTCCCAAAAATGAACAAGTAGTGTACCAGCACCGTCCCATAGGTGGACAAGCATTGGTATCTACTATAAACAATAT
>JBATUY010000128.1:0-20148 GCA_049671465.1 Pricia sp.
ATTCCTTGATACGTAAAAGGTCCGTACGGATTGTCACCTGTGGCATAACATATAAGATGTGTGTCACCCGTGGAATACGAAAAATAATATTTTCCTTTGTACTTGTGCAACCATGAGGCTTCAAAAAATCGTCTTTCGTTATCGCCCGCTAATAATGGGTCTCCATTTTCGTCGATTAGCATGATATCCTTAGGCTCTTCTGCAAACTCCAATAGATTATCCTTCATTTTTGCGACTTTGGGCATTAACGCAGTTTCATGATTTTCGGGAATATGTGCCGTTGGACTTTTGGGATTGTCTCCGTTATATGTTCCGTCTCTCCATCGTTGTAACTGTCCTCCCCATAAACCTCCGAAATACATGTAGTAAGCTCCATCGTCATCTTCAAAAACGGCAGGGTCTATTGAAAAACTTCCTTTAATGGCTTTGGGTTGTGGAGTAAAGGGTCCGGTGGGTGAATCGCTTACGGCAACACCAATTTTAAAAATTCCATCATAGCCTTTGGCTGGAAAAAATAAATAGTACTTACCATCTTTGTGAGCTGCATCCGGTGCCCACATTTGTTTTTCGGCCCAAATTACCTCATCGACATGTAATGCCAGACCGTTATCTTCAGCTTTGCTATTAATATCATTCATTGATAAAACATGGTAGTCTTCCATGGCGAAATGACTTCCCAAATCATCGAATGCCTCACCGGCGTCGATATCGTGTGACGGATAGATGTATATTTTCCCGTTAAAGTAATGGGCAGAGGGATCTGCCGTATACATATGATCTACCAGTGGTTGGGAAATGGCTTTTTGGTTCAAATCTTCAAAATCGATATGGTCTATGTTGTCTTCTGGCATTGTAGTATGATTTTTATTCTATCTTCTTTCATTCAGCTCCTCTTCAATCTGCAGTTCCATTTTCTTATTTATCTCATAAAAAAATAAAATTCCCACGCCGATTAAAAAGGGGATAGCCGGATAAATGCTTACTAATAATCTTGTTCCTTCAATCGCACTATCGGGTTGTACCGTTGCCACTCCCGCTATCGCGGCCTCCTTGGTTATATAGCCGTATATACCTAAAATCCATGCTACTAATGCGCTGCCAATGCTCAAACCGCCTTTCAGGCCGACCATCATGGCCGAAAAAATGATGCCTGTGGCCCGACGATTGGTCCGCCATTCCGAGAAATCGGCCACATCGGCAATCATGGCCCACAAAATGGGTGTACTGATTCCATAGAAAAACATGTGCAATATCTGAGCTCCGAAAATGATACCCACCGCATCGGAAGGGAAAAAGTAAAAGGACATTATAAATAAGGTAGAAATAAAAAGGGACGCTGCAAAAGCGTTTCGCTTCCCGAATTTGTCCGCTAAACTTTTTGATATTGCGATACCTAAGAGACCCACCAGTATGCCTCCACCATTGAAAACCCCCAAACCTAATGAAGTATCGTTTTCAAAAGTGGGCAAAAAGCCCTTCAGAGGATTCAAGAATGCGTTGAGGCTTTTTTGATTAACGTAGTTTTCAAAATAATAAACGTATGAACCACCCTTCATGGCCAGGGTAATAAATATTAGCGTCGTAAGTGCCAGCATTATGATCCATGGCCTATTTTTGACAAGGTCACCTAAATCTTCCTTGATACTTGATTTCTGTTCCGGCTTAGGAACAACCCGCTCTTTGGTCGTGAAAAATGTGATAAGCAACATTATGGTTCCAATAATCGCCAACCATGTCATGACCGTTTCCATACCGGCTGCCTTATTGCCATCACCGGCCTTTAGAATCAAGTCATACATAAAAACCTGCACAAAGAATTGGGCTCCCATTACAGCTATGAAACGATAGGCGGAAAGGCTATTTCGTTCTTTCATGTCACCGGTGATGACACCGCTCAAAGCAGAGTATGGTAAATTATTGGCTGCATATAGCAATAGAAGCAGCGTGTAGGTTACTACGGCATAGATTACTTTTCCCTTATACGAAAAATCGGGCGTGCTAAAGGCCAAGATCGCAGTTACACCTAGCGGTATGGCGGTCCACAAAATCCAAGGGCGGAACTTGCCCCATCTAGTAACCGTTCTATCCGCGATTATACCCATCAAGGGATTAAATACAAACGCTGCAATAAGCCCTACGACCAAGGTAACAGCGGAGGCATCATTGGCTTTAAGCCCATAGATATCCGTATAGAAATAGGCCAAATATGTGACTAAGGTCTGGAAAACTAAATTTGCGGCGAGGTCTCCCAGGCTGTATCCAATTTTTTCCTTTAGGGATAACTTATGTGAGGCTACACTCATTTTTGAAAGTGTTAGTTGGTTTGGTTCTGTTCGTCGTATCTTTTGTTCAAGGCCATAATGCTATCGTAGGCTACCTTAGGTTTCAGCGCTCTGTCAAATAGTAAGGGATAGTTGGTCCTGCCCCTGATGGGGAACCCGTTCAGCCAAGATTGACCATCGCCGACACCCCAAAAGGTGACCCTGTCTATCTTATCCTGATGTTTAAGGAACAATTCAAAAATATCTTTATAACGGTTCGCCAGTTTAACTTGTATTGAATCGGGCAACCCATCCTTGTATGGGTTCATACCTTCATCATTCTCAAAGTTCTGACTAATTTCAGCACCCTCCAAATCCCACGGATTGGGCAGAACGCTTACGTCCAGTTCCGTAATGGCCACCTTGACGCCAAGTTCGGAATAGTCCAAAATACTTTGTTCTATTTCTTCCAAAGAAGGAGAGTCTAGATGCCAGTGGCCTTGCATCCCTATACCGTCAACCTTCACCCCTTGGTCGATAATCTTTTTCACCATTCTTATGGCGCCCTGTCTCTTTTCAGGGTTGGTCATGTTATAATCATTGTAATATAAATCAGCTTCTGCATCTACCTCAGCAGTCCATTTAAAAGCTGAAGCTAGGTAGTCTTCACCCATTTTTTTTAAGAAAATTGAATTTCGTAATGTACCATCTTCGTTAAGGGCTTCGTTTACCACATCCCATGAACCAAGTTTTCCTTTGAAATGTTGAGTTAGGTCTTTCACATGTTTTTCGGTCGCCTTTGCAAATTCCAAACTGTCCTCGATGGTGCTGAACCACGGGGAAAGTTGGCTGTGCCAGATGAGCGTGTGCCCATGAACGAACATATCATATTTCTCACCTAAGGCCACAAATTTATCCGCCATTTCAAAGTTGAATGTATCCCTTGCAGGGTGGATGTTCATGGACTTCATGATATTCTCAGCGGTTATACTATTGAATTCTCTTCCCACTAGCGCTGCCATGGTAGAATCTGTTTCTTCAATTTGAGAGCCGTTTAAGGCAGTGCCAACATAGAATTGGTCTTTGAATGCTTGTCTTAGCGTAGTTTCGGTGTCCTCTTCGACCATCGGTTTATTTTCGGAACAACTTAGCAACATGAATGTGATGACGGGTATCCATATAGCGTTACTTGAGAACTTGTATTTGAAATAGTTCTGATTTTTTACTGCTTTCATTCTTATCATTTTAATTAGGAAAAAGATTGATATTTATAATGGACGATACAGTTTGAGGATGTTTTAATCCCATCTGGGCCTGATGCCCGGTGCAAATGGAAACTTTAGGGATTTAAAATGTTCCAAACTTTGAGTAGGCTTCTCAACACCAGCAGGTAATGGTTTGTTGGAGAAAGTCTGGAAGTACAAAAGACAGGCATCACGCCACCATTTGGCTTCTTCCAATTGAATTTCCAAAAGCATGGCAACTTCATTATATTCACTCTCCGTTAAATGGGGTTTTGCGTTTTCCCAGGTCTGTATCATTTCATTAACTTGATTGACACCTTCCTGATATTTAAGGGCCATTCCGTCCCATAGCGTTTCCCCGTTTCTCATCTTGTAATCCCAAGGAAGGTGGTGGAACCAGAGTAAATCTTGTTCGGAAATTTTGCTTGTATTATTAAAGATTTCTGCCACTTCATCGGCATATTGTTCCGTTGCATTACTTCCTGTAGGCGTGCGGTCAAAACCAACGCCGAGCGAATCAGCCTTATGATAATATACCGGATTCCAATCCGGTCTTCCCAAGTTATCGACCCATGGTCCTGGGCCATAGTGGTGACCGGTATCGAATATGTGGTGCAATCCCAAGGGATTCATATAGTTTACCACTGCTTCTCGTGAAGTGATCATCATATCCTTAATTGGATTGATAAAATCATGGTCGTTGCTATACGTGGTTCTTATCCATTCTTCCGCAATAACTTCTGAGCTCAGATAGGGGTCCCATGCCAAACGACCGAAACCGTACCAATTGGCCTGGGCAAATGGATGTCCGGTCCAATTGAGGTCATTACCAATATTGGAAACCCCTGCCATTCCGGTCAATTCATTGCCGTACATACTCCCGTCGATAGTCTTTGCTACCGTAGAACCTTTTCCCTGCCGGTACGTATCCGTATCCAGAACCTCTTCAAATAGTTTGGGCAAAAAAACCAAATGGGTACTAAAACCAAGGTATTCTTGAGTAATCTGAAATTCCATGACCAAAGGCGTTTTCTCCATGGCCCCGAACATAGGGTGAAAAGGTTCGCGCGGTTGAAAATCTATAGGACCGTTTTTAACTTGGACTAAAACATTGTCCATGAACTTACCATCATAGGGTAAAAATTCATCATAAGCCTGTTTCGCCCTGTCGGTGTTATCATGTTCCGAATACACGAAAGCCCGCCAAATGACATTTCCACCGTGTGGTTTTAATGCTTTCGCCATCATGTTAGCCCCATCTACATGATTGCGCCCGTAATTTTGGGGTCCGGGTTGGCCTTCAGAATTGGCCTTAACTAGAAATCCGCCAAAATCGGGAATCATTGCGTAGATTTCCTCAGCCTTATCCTTCCACCATTTTTGAACTTCAGGATTTAAAGGGTCGGCGGTTTTTAAGTTTCCAATTTCGATCGGGGCCGAGAAACGTGCGGTCAGATAGACCTTTATCCCATAGCTCCTGAAAACTTCTGCCAAAGCCTCCACCTTTTCTAGATACATGGGGGTCAGCACCAAGGCGTTCGCATTTACGTTGGTTAAGGCCGTGGCATTGATTCCTATAGAGGCGTTCGCACGGGCATAGTCAATATATCTTTTGTCGATGTAGTTCGGGAGTTTTTGCCAATTCCATAACGAGAAACCTGCGTAGCCCCGTTCTACTGTTCTATCCAAATTGTCCCAATGGTTGAGCATCCGAATATCAATTTTAGGGCTATCTACCAATGAGATATTCTTAATATTTTGATGTGTTTGCATCAAGTGTAGCATACGGAATACACCATATAGTAGGCCTATCTCTTCTTTGGCACTAATAACGGTTTTTGACCTATCCCCTTGTTTGATGGATTTAATTACGAAGCCTTCGTCCATTAGCTTCTCAAAATCGTCCTTGATTTGCCCTTTCAATTCTTCCGTGAGATTTTGGTGCAAGGCGATAACCAAGGTGTTGTCCGCATCTATCTTCTCTGTAAAAGACAATGGCTTTCCCAACATTTGAGGTAACGCGGCGGTAAGTTCCTTTTTTGCATTCGCCATGATTGGGTCACCATCTGCCAGATAAATTGATGTAGTTATTTGGATATACTCCGCGACCAGTGATGTATCCTCAATCTGACCATATTTCAGCCAAAGCTTATAGTCTTCCAGAGACTGAGCGTTGAGTTGTATACCGGGCAGGGATATTAGAATTAGAACTAATCTAAAAAAATTCATTACACTTAATTTTAGTTATTTAATCCCGTGTTACTTTTTCTTCAAAGCTTAAAACTAAAACCGTCTTCCACTTTTCTATAATATTTTTCCTCATCGAACTGAAATAGATAGGCCCCTTTTTTGGAAGAACTCATATCTTTTTCATTCAGTTTGATAAGGATGTCCAACGAGTTGAATTTATTGATAAAGTTCCGTTTATCCAGTTTAGTGTCCAGGATGGCTTCGTACAGTTTCTGCAACTGGCGCATGGTAAACTTTTCGGGCAGTAGTTCAAAACCTATTGGTTTGCGCAAAGCTCTTCTGCGCAAACGTGCCAAAGCCTTTTCGACCATTCGGTCATGGTCAAATATCAACTTCGGAGCATCCTTTAGCGAAAACCACTTTGCCGATTCTTCATGGAGAACACTTTTATCGTGTTGGGCTATGTCAATCAACGCGTAATAAGCAACGGACAAGGTTCTGTCGGCTGGATCACGGTCTATCTTGCTGAAGGTATACAATTGCTCCATGTAAACATTGCTCAAGCCGGTAAGATGATGAAGCACCTTGGTGGCGGCCTCATCCAGATTCTCCTCTTTTGTTAGGAATCCGCCGATCAAGGACCATTTTCCCTTGTCGGGTTCAAAATTCCGTTTGATTAACAGTATTTTCAAGTCCTCTTTGTCAAAGCCGAAAATTATGCAGTCAACGGCTAATAATATTTTGTCCTCTTTGTTATAGGTGCTCAGTGTCATCTTAAACTGAAGATATTAAAGGTGACAAGCCAAATATTTTTTTGGGTTAATTGTTTTAGGCATATAAACCTTTATTTTAAGTGTCTAAATTACACCTTTTTTACTATTATTGTCGGCCGAAATAGATTAATTGGTTTGTACTAGATAATATAAAATGCTCTAAATTAGGTCATAGATGTAGTAGTTTCCAAAGAATCGGCACATCTTTTTTTTCATATTATAAAAACGTATTCTCATGAATAAACGCACCTTCTTTTCCGTTTTGACCATACTTTTAGGGTATTCCCAAATTTGTATAGGTCAAACTAGTGTAGATATTTCCGTAAAGCCATCGGATAGCGCTCCGACTATTAGCAAACACATTTATGGCCATTTTGCCGAACACTTGGGTAGATGTATATATGAAGGATTCTATGTGGGAGATTCTAGCACTATTCCCAATTCTGCTGGTGTGCGTCTTGATATCATCAATGCCCTAAAAGAGTTGCAGATCCCGAATTTGAGATGGCCCGGAGGTTGTTTCGCTGATACCTATCATTGGATGGATGGCATCGGTGACTTGGATAAAAGACCGACTATAGTCAACACGTGGTGGGGCGGAGTTACCGAGGACAATAGCTTTGGAACACACAACTTCTTGAATTTATGTGAAGAGTTGGACGCCGAACCTTACCTTTCCGGTAATGTTGGAAGCGGAGAAGTGCAGGAGTTGGCGGACTGGGTACAGTATACCAATTTCAAAGGAAAAAGTCCGATGTCGGATTTGAGGCGTGAAAACGGTCGTGAAAAACCATGGACCGTTAAATATTGGGGTATCGGCAACGAAGCTTGGGGCTGCGGTGGAAATATGCGTCCGGAATACTACGCGGATATCTATAAAAAATATGTCACCTTTATGTCTGATGCCGATGTAGAAGGGGGTATTTATAAAATTGCCTCGGGAGCCAGTAATGACGATTACAATTGGACGGAGGTTTTGATGAAAAACATCCCAAAAAACATGATACAAGGTGTTGCACTTCACCACTATTCGGTAATCGATTGGAGCGCTAAGGGGCCGGATGTCAATTTTGACGAAGAGACCTATTTCAAGACCATGAAGGAGTCTTGGCTAATGGAAGAACTTATCGTTAAGCATACCGCCATTATGGATAAGTATGACAAAGATAAAGAAGTCGATCTTATTGTAGATGAATGGGGCGGTTGGTACGAAGTTTCAGAGGGCACCAATCCCGGATTTCTGTACCAACAGAACACCATGCGCGATGCCATGATTGCTGGTATGAACCTTAACATCTTTAACAATCACGCCGACCGGGTGAAAATGGCCAATTTGGCACAGGCCGTTAACGTTTTGCAGGCGGTTATCCTTACCGAGGATGAAAAGATGATATTGACACCCACCTATCATGTTATGAATATGTACAAGGTGCACCAAGATGCAACCTTGATTCCGTTGTCATTCGATTCACCCACATATACCTTTCAAGAGGAATCACTTCCATCTTTAACGGTTTCTGCTTCAAAAGACCATGAGGAAAAAGTTCATATCTCCTTTACCAATATCGATACAAAAAATGCCAATACGGTATCTATGGATTTAAATAATCTTGCATTAAAGAATATGACCGGCTCGATTTTGAAATCCGATAATTTACAGGATCACAACACGTTTGAAAATCCAAAGAAAATAATACCCAAAAAATTTAAGGATTTTAAATTTAAGAAGGGGATGTTGGAAGTTGAGGTCCCACCTTTTTCCGTATTGGTATTGGAAGGAACAAAATAGAATTTGCAGCTGTTATCTATGAGTGTTAAGCATTAAATTTAGTAGCATTGAAAAGTAAGTACGTCATAGGTTTGGATTATGGTACGGATTCCGTTAGGGCCGTACTTATAGATGCCACAAATGGAAAGGAAATAGCTTCAGAGGTACATTGGTACCTTAGATGGAAACAGCACATGTATTGCGACCCTGCCATCAATCAATTTCGGCAACATCCTTTAGACCATATCGAAGGCTTGGAAAAAACAATATCGGGAGTCGTTTCAAAAAGTAAAATAAATCCTGTCGATATTAAAGGGATTTGTATCGACACGACTGGATCTTCACCCGTTCCAGTGGCAAAAGACGGAACCCCATTGGCCTTGGTAGAGGGATTTACGGAAAATCCCAACGCTATGATGGTGCTCTGGAAAGACCATACCGCTATTGCCGAGGCGGAAAAGATAAACCAATTGGCCGTTACATGGGGTGGAGTGGATTACACGAAGTATGTTGGCGGTATCTATTCATCGGAATGGTTCTGGGCCAAGATCGCGCACGTGGCAGATGCGGACAAAGCAGTTCAAAAAGAGGCCTTTACCTGGATGGAGCATTGCGACCTCATGACCTACTTGCTGATTGAAAACAAAGACTTGAAATCCTTTAAGCGCAGTCGTTGTGCCGCCGGGCATAAGGCGATGTGGCACAAAAGCTGGGGCGGACTCCCATCCAAAGAATTTCTCGGTCTTTTACATCCCTACGCTGCCGACTTGCGTGATAGGTTATACGAAGCGACCTATACCTCTGATAAGGTAGCCGGAAATTTGAGTGCTGAATGGGCAGGGAAATTAGGACTTACAACCGATACGGTGGTCGCTGTAGGTACTTTTGATGCACATTCGGGAGCCGTAGGTGCAAAAATAGATGAAAATGCGCTGGTAAGGGTAATGGGTACCTCAACCTGTGATATCATCGTAGTCAAAGATGCCGAGGTTAAAGGTAGGACGATTAAGGGTATTTGTGGTCAAGTTAATGGGTCCGTTATTCCGGGATTGATAGGCTTGGAAGCCGGTCAATCCGCATTCGGAGATCTATTGGCCTGGTTCAAAGATGTACTTTCCTGGCCTATCGATAATCTGGTGATGAACTCCGACATTCTTTCGGACCAACATAAAGAAGATTTGAAGGAAGAAATAGCTGGTAATTTTATTCGGAAACTATCCGAAGCCGCAGAGGCTATTCCCTTATCCGAAAGTATACCAATGGCATTGGATTGGATTAACGGGCGTAGAACCCCGGATGCAGATCAAAATTTAAAAAGTGCCATTTTCCATCTGTCCCTTGGCACAAAAGCACCTCATATTTTCAAGGCTTTGATATACGCGATCTGTCTCGGTTCTAAAAAAATTGCAGACCGGTTTCAGGAAGAAGGTATTAAAATAGAAACCGTAGTCGGTATTGGTGGGGTGGCACGAAAATCACCGTTTGTCATGCAGACTCTGGCCAATGTCATGAATATACCCATTAAGGTAGTGGCGTCTGATCAAGCCCCCGCCTTGGGCGCGGCCATTTATGCTGCCGTTGCTGCAAATATGTATCCAAGCGTCATCGAGGCAAGCAAGAGAATGGGCAGTGAATATGAGGCTGAATATCTACCTATTCCAGATAGGATTGAAGCCGCACAACTGTTGATACAATCCTACGATAGGTTGGGGGAATTTATGGAAACTACGGTAAACGAGAATTGAAATGGATTCGAATTACAGACAGCTCAAGGAGGAGTGCTTTGAGGCCAATATTGAATTAAACAACCTTGGGCTGGTCATTTATACTTTTGGTAACGTAAGTGCCGTCGATAGAAATAAGGGTGTTTTTGCCATTAAGCCAAGCGGTGTTCCCTATGAAAAGCTGAAACCTGAAGATGTCGTGATTCTCGATTATGATAATACAATAGTTGAGGGAACCATGAGACCCTCCTCGGATACAAAAACGCATGCCTATCTTTATAAAAATTGGGAACACCTAGGTGGTATAGCCCACACCCATGCTACTTATTCCGTAGCTTGGGCGCAGGCTCAAAGTGATATTCCCATATTCGGAACAACACATGCCGACCACTTAACGGCGGACATTCCTTGTGCTCCCCCGATGAAAGACTCCCTTATAGAAGGCAACTACGAACACAATACCGGAGTGCAGATTCTAGATTGTTTCAAGGAGCGCGGACTGTCATCCGAAGAAGTGGAAATGATACTCATTGGAAACCATGGCCCCTTTGCATGGGGTAATACAGCCGCCAAGGCCGTTTACAACAGCAAGGTTTTGGAAGCCGTTGCGCAAATGGCGTATCTTACCCTACAGATTAATCCCAAAGCTTCGAGACTAAAAGATTCACTAATAAAAAAACACTACGAACGTAAGCATGGTAAAAATGCATACTACGGTCAATAAATCGCTATTACCATTATGAGTAGAACTATGGATGAAAAGGAAATTTGGTTCGTTACCGGCAGCCAACATTTGTACGGTGCCGAAACCTTGGAGCAGGTAGAAAAAAACTCTCAAACCATTATGAAGGGGTTCAATGCATCTGCTGACATCCCTCTAAAAATAGTCCATAAACCAACCGTAAAGACTCCGAATGAAATAACCGATGTATGTCAAGAGGCTAGTGCCGATACGGCATGTATCGGTATAATAACTTGGATGCACACTTTTTCTCCTGCAAAAATGTGGATCAAAGGGCTTTCGGTTTTGACCAAGCCGCTATGTCATCTGCATACCCAATTTAATGCGGAAGTGCCTTGGGACAGTATCGATATGGATTTTATGAACTTGAACCAATCCGCCCATGGAGATCGTGAATTCGGACACATAATGACACGCATGCGCAAAAACCGCAAGATTATTGTCGGACATTGGCAAGAAATGCGCGTTCAACAACAAATTGGAAATTGGACCAGGGTAGCGTTGGGTTGGAGCGAGTTTCAAAACTTAAGGGTTGCCCGTATCGGTGACAATATGCGTGAAGTTTCCGTGACCGATGGGGACAAGGTAGAAGCGCAATTGCGTTTCGGTTTTTCTGTGAACGGCTACGATTCGTCGGATGTGACCACCTATATTGACGAGCTTTCCAAAACACAAGTGGCGGACTTGATTAAAACCTACGAAACCGAATATAACCTGGCCGAAAGATTATTGGAATCGGGAAGCAAACGACAATCGCTCATCGACGCCGCAAAAATTGAACTCGGTCTACGCTCTTTTCTTGAGGAAGGTGGTTTTGGTGCCTTCACCAATACGTTTGAAAATTTGGGTGAACTTAAGCAGTTGCCCGGTATAGCGACACAACGTCTAATGGCCGATGGCTATGGTTTCGGGGCTGAGGGCGACTGGAAGACTTCCGCGCTGTTGAGGGCCATGAAAGTAATGGCGGCGGGAATGGATGGCGGCACCTCATTTATGGAAGACTATACCTACCATTTCACACCACAAAAAGCCTATGTCATGGGCTCCCACATGTTGGAAATCTGTCCGTCCATTGCCGATAAAAAACCCAGTTGTGAGGTTCATCCTCTTGGAATTGGTGGCAAGGAAGATCCTGTCCGTTTGGTTTTCAATTCTCCCTCCGGCCCTGCTATTAACGTTTCGCTTGTAGATTTGGGAAATCGATTTAGATTAATCGTAAATGAAGTAGAGGCAGTGGCTCCGATGGGTGAACTACCAAAGCTACCTGTGGCCAGGGTTCTTTGGGATGCAAAACCTGATTTGGAGATAGCGGCCACTGCATGGATATTGGCCGGAGGTGCACACCATACCGTTTACAGTCAAGCATTGACTACCGATTTTATAGCGGATTTCGCAGAAATGGCAGGCATAGAACTGGTAGTAATCGATAAGAACACCACGATACGACAGTTTAAGAATCTTTTGAATTCCAACGAGGCATATTACCATATTTTTCAAAAGAACATGTAAAAAATAAGTTGTATGCGAACCATCAATATTTCATTTACAAAGATGCTTACAGCTATCCTAATTTTGACAAATTTAGCTTGTAAGAATTAAGAAAAAAGTCAAGCAAATCAGGAAACAACGGTAATGGAAAAAACAATGCATACCAGTTCAGGTGATTTTGGCTCAACTGCAAATGGTGAAAAAGTTACCAAGTATAGTTTAGCCAACGAAAACGGTATCGAAGTGGATATGATAACTTATGGTGGCCGAATAACATCATTACGAACGCCGGATAAACAAGGCAAAATGCGGAACATAGTTTTAGGATTCGATACCATAAAGCAATATGAAAAGTCCAAAGCCTTCTTTGGTGCATTGGTGGGTAGGTATGGGAATAGAATTGCCAAGGGTAAATTTACATTAGGCAACACCGAGTATAAATTGGCTAAGAACAATGGAGAAAATAGCCTTCATGGGGGTTTAAAGGGATTTGATAAGAAAGTTTGGACGGCCAAGACCGAAGAAGCAGATGACCATGTAAAATTGATTCTGAACTATGTCAGTGCCGACATGGAGGAAGCTTTCCCTGGAAATTTATCTACAACGGTAACCTATACATTAAATAAGGATGATAGCCTAGATGTGCTCTATGAAGCCAAGACCGACAAGACCACCGTAGTCAACTTGACCCAACACGCATATTTTAATCTCTACGAGGACTTTTCAAAAACTGTACTGGACCATATCGTTGAAATAGATGCCGATATATTCCTTCCCGTGGACAGCGGACTCATACCTACAGGCGAATTGAGCCCTGTGGAAGGAACTCCCTTTGATTTCAAAGAGCCAAAGGCCATTGGGAAGGAAATCGATGCGGACATCGAACAGATAAAATTGGGCGGTGGATATGACCATTGTTGGGTGCTTAACAAACCCGGGGAAGGATACCGCCCGGTAGCAACCGCTTACCATCCCGAAACGGGAAGAAATTTGCAGGTTTTGACCGATCAGCCCGGTATCCAATTCTATACCGGCAACTTTTTGGATAATACGTTACCGGCCCCGAACGGCGGAACCTATGCAAAGCAGTCGGGCCTTTGCCTTGAGACCCAGCACTACCCCGATTCGCCCAACCAACCCAATTTTCCTTCAGTCACTTTAGAGCCGGGGGACAAGTATTCAACTAAGACAACCTTTAAATTTTCAACCAAGTAAATTATCGCCGTGCAACCATTGGATACATTTGATTGGATCAGTATTTCACTATACTTTCTGTTATTGCTAGGTATTGCCGTTTGGGTAATCAGGAAAAAGGAGGATAATACGGAAGATTATTTCTTGGCGGGCAGAAACGTGGGATGGTTTGTGGTAGGTGCCTCTATTTTTGCCTCCAATATCGGTTCTGAACACGTAGTGGGTCTGGCCGGTACGGGAGCCAGCAATAAATTACCATTGCTTATCTACGAAATCCAGGCTTGGGTCGTATTGATACTGGGCTGGGTTTTCTTACCCTTCTATGCTAGAAGCGGTGTGTTCACGATGCCCGAGTTTTTAGAGAAACGTTTCGATGCCCGGTCAAGGTGGCTCTTGTCCATCTTTTCTATCGTGGCCTATGTGCTCACGAAAATTTCCGTTACCATTTACGCAGGCGGTGTCGTTGTTTCCGTATTGTTGGGCATCGATTTTTGGACCGGCGCCATTGCAACGGTAATACTTACCGGAATCTATACCATTCTTGGCGGTATGCGTGCCGTGGTATATACGGAAACCTTGCAGGCGATACTATTGATTCTAGGTGCCGCTGTACTCACCTACATCGGACTTGATAGGGTAGGGGGCTGGAGTAGTATGACGGAAACCTTGGGGCCTGAATACTTCAATATGTGGCGACCGGCTTCAGACCCAGACTTTCCATGGCCATCCCTTTTAATTACGAGCACTATCGTGGGAATTTGGTATTGGTGCACCGACCAATATATCGTTCAACGTGCGCTTACAGCACGAAATATCAAAGAAGGTAGGCGGGGAACTATTTTTGGCGCTCTTTTAAAATTGTTACCGGTATTCTTGTTCTTGATTCCAGGGGTGATCGCCCTTACTTTAAAAATGAGAGGTGAGTTGCAGTGGGACAATCCAGATGAGGCTTTTCCGGTATTGATGAGCAATCTCTTGCCTTCTGGATTGCGTGGTTTGGTCGCTGCCGGACTTTTGGCGGCATTGATGAGCTCTTTGGCATCGGTATTTAATTCATGTTCCACGTTGTTCACCGTTGATATCTACAAAAAACTAAGGCCTAACGCTCCTGAAAAGAAATTGGTGCGTACTGGCCAGATTGCCACTGTATTCGTGGTGATTATCGGAATTATTTGGATACCTATTATGGCGAATATTTCCGGGGTGCTTTACGAGTATCTTCAAAGTGTACAATCGTATATAGCACCACCGATAACCGCTGTATTTATTCTCGGTATTTTCTATAAGCGGATAAATGCCATTGGCGCAATATCGACATTGGTCATGGGTATTACAGTGGCTTTTTTACGCATCGTACTTGAATTGACGAAAGAAAAGTTTGACCCGGACGGATTTCTTTTCAAGATGGGTGACATGAATTTCTTGAGCTTCGGGGCATGGTTTTTCCTATTCTGCTTGCTATTTTTAGTAGTGGTCAGTTTATTGACTAAAGCACCGGATAAGGAACGGATAGTAAACTTGACCTTTGGTACTATAACAGACGAAGAAAAGGAAAATAACAAGAACAGCTATAGCTGGGTCGATATTGCGATTTCCATCTTGATTATCGCTATTGTCATAGCCATGATGGTATTCTTTAATGGTAGTTGAACCATGCTGCCCAAGTAAGTGAGATTTTTAGTGTTTCCCCGCAAGATAAAGAGATGACCAATTATTCATCCCAATATCTATGAGCCCAGGCTATCCAGGTGCTCCAATTCGGACCGGTACTGTGCCCACCGGCATGCTGTCTGAAGGCTATTTCCCCTGAGGTAAGGGCTGTACCCATTACAGGGAATGTAGTTGTCGAAAGTCCTTTTTTGCCTACAATTTCATACACCGGTCCGGCTTGCACACCGGCTAAGAACATCCCCTTGGCATCAACCCATTTTCCTTCGATCAAGGTCGATCCAGCACTGATAAAAACGGGTCTCGGGGCGCACAGAGCAATTAGTTCATGGGCATCTATGGGCAAATCGTTCACGGTAAGGCTACTCGCATATTTGATAAATTCCCCGCAAAACCAATGATATTCGCCAGAAGAGGCAAGGTTTTCTACCATTTCGCCGAAATTTCTTCTCAATGAAGAAGCGCCCCCAGCTCCAGAAGATCCGATAAAGCCCAAGGAAAAACGATTGTCGAACGCCATGGCGACCAAAGCGGCCTTTCCATATCGCGACGTTCCTTCAATCCCTATTTTCGAGGCATCGATTTTAGGGTCGGTTTCAAAATAATCCAGCGCCTTAGCGGCTCCCCATGCCCAAGCACGAAGCACCCCCCAATCTTGAGGACTTCGATGTTTCCCTTTATTGACCAAACCGATGATTCCATCGGTAAGGCCTGCACCGTTATCTGCCTGAACACTGATTGGAACCAAAACGGCATATCCCCAATTTTGCGAAATCAATTGTTGTTTCCAGAGTGGTTCATAGGCCGATAAAAAATAGCTTTCCGGTTCTGCCGGTGGAGATCCAAAGGGCCAATGCAGAAATCCGAATTCCAATACCATGGGAACGCCGTTCTCCGTATTTTTCGGCAGTCCTATTAGCAATTCGATTTCCACTTTGATTTCGGGGTACGAGGAATTATCCACCTTTCCGACAAAATCCTTTCCGTTACCGGATAAGGGCCGACCATGGTGTCTTTTTCCTGTTTTACCGTCCAAGTGACGCTAGGTATGTTTTCAGGCAGAAGACCGTACATTTCCCTTTCGAAATCCTCGGATATTTCCGGTCGACGGATGTCATACAACTGGTCTGCTGCAGTCACCGGTTTTTTGTCTTTGGTCAGAAGGGGGTCTGGCAAGGTATAGGGTTTCACCAATTCCTCATTGGAATTGGCGGCATTCGAATCTTCTGGATTACCGGAAGGACCTGGCCTATTTTCCGTTTTTATACCTAATTGATCTTTCATATTTGAAAAATCGATCTGAGTGTATTTATGGATACTATCCCTTGTAGCGTCTGTGTTTTGGGCACTACCCGTCAACACACTGAATACTGCGAAACTAAAAAACGCTCTAATTGAAAACATACGCCTGTTATTTTTTAATTCTGAACGGAGAAGCCGGTAAACCTTCCTTGTTATACAAATTAGGATTGTCTGGGTTATCGGCCCACGCATAACGGACGTATTGTGGATCAGGAATATTGTCGTTCCATACAATCACCTTGTTTCCTTCAATTTTGGCCTGGGCCCAAACAAATTTTTTATCCTCCCCGGCGATGGCAAATTCGCTGGGTGCCTTACCGTCATCGGTAGTTAGACCACCACCTAGATTAGAAAACGAAATGAATACTTTATTGCCCTCTATGCGATGCTCATGATATATGGGGCCGGAAGAAACAATATCCTCTCCGTAGGCCATGTCTAATGCCGCCAATGCCATACGCTCTCCGACGTCTTTCTTATTGTCAGGATGAATATCGTTCCATTCTCCCAAATCTATATTTACGGTCAGGGCAGTATTGGGATGATCAAGAGACTGTAATTGGGATTCCCTTAATACCGCCCAATTGCTTTCGGTGGGCAAATAGCTTACGTCCATAAAGTTGGGAAGTTGTGCGGTGATAAAGGGAAGATTGGGCGCATTAAATTGTGTTCTCCAGTTCTCTATTAATGCCGAGAGCTGTCCTGCATATTCCTCTGGATTTCCCGTGTTACTTTCACCTTGATACCACAATATGCCCTTAATTTGAAGTTTTTTATAGGGTGCTACCATAGCATTATATAACGCGGTAGGTTCATTTTGTGCATTGATAGGTCTGGGTGTGGAGGTTGATCTTTCCCTCGGTACAAAGACATCGCCTACTTTATATTTCCAATACCCCTTGAGGTCTATGGTATCCTTGCCGGAAAAAAGGTAGTATGGTTTGTCTGGAACAAAACCCCCTTTCCCAAAATAATTGGTCACTTTAATGGCAAATATATTCTCACCCTCTTTCAAAAGGTTTTTTGGAACGTCATACCTTCTTTGAGGGTATTGATAGGTTTTGCCACCAATCTTTTCACCGTTGATATACAGTTCATCGGCGTCTACAATTCTTCCCAAAAATACTCTTGCCTCTTTGTTTGCCATTGACGCTGGTATTTTAATTTTTCTTCTGTACCAGACCACCCCGTTGAGATCTTTAACGCCTTGGTCTTCCCAGTAGCCGGGAATATTGATATTTCGCCAGTTTTCGGGTTCAAAATTGATATTGAACCACGGGGTCGGTCCTATGAGACCTTTATCTTTTACCTCCTCCGACACTTCATTTTCTTGCGAAGAACTATTTCCACTTAGGCTGTTCACGTAAACCGTGTCCTTGTTTTTTTCGATGGTTTTCAAAATTTCCGGAAATTCTTGGAAACCTTGCTCGCTGATCCACGATTCTATCGGAGTACCCCCAACACTGGCATTAACTAGACCAATGGGCACCTTATACTTGTCATAGATTTTTTTGGCGAAAAAGTAGGCAACCGCCGAAAAGGGGCGAATTTCATTTGAAACCGCCGATTTCCAAGAACCGCCTTCGAAATCCTTTTTTGGACCCGTAAGCTCCGTTTGTGTAGGGATTTTAAAATGACGGATTTCGGGATAATTGGCAGTTTCAATGTCTTTTGCGTAAGAAATATCATGTATATCCAGTTGGTGTACCATATTCGACTGGCCAGCGCAAAGCCAAACATCACCGATCAGTATCTGACTCAAATCAATTCTATTAGTGCCTACAATTCGCATAGAATAGGGACCCCCCGCCTTCATTTGGGGAAATTCTACCTCCCAATCCCCCTCGGCAGTGGCAACCGTAGTGCGCTTTTTACCGTTGAGGCGCACTGAAATTTCTTCGCCATTGGAGGCCCAACCCCAAATTTTTATGTTGGCATTTCGCTGAAAGACCATACTATCCCTAAAGATTTGCGGTAGGGATATCTGGGCGGTGCTGCTCATCGAAACAATCAAGAATAGGAGCAGGGATATAGGTCGACCGTGATTCACTATTAATATAGTTTAGGTGTTCGGATCTATTTTCGGAATAGCAGTACTAATTTGCTAAAAGTTTACTTTGTGGAGGCCCTAGGTAACTTTCCAGTTCTGTTCCTTCTTTTACCAACAATATTTTTTGAAGCACCAGCCCGGGATCGAGGAGGTAATATCTAATACTATGCTTGCCGGGAGTAAGTTCTTTCTGCATAACATTTTGCTTCATGATATTATCCGTTACGGCATCGTTCCACCATTTAGGATATTTCCAATCTGCCTCTGTGGCATTTTTATGAAGGTTCATCTGTTGGATATCACTGTCATCTATGGAAAAGGCATACATTAAGCCCTCGTCTTTTTGAAAGTTTAAAGCTGGGGAAAACCAAGCTTCAAGATTATAGGTGCCTTGGTCTTTGATAAAAATTTCATATTCTAAATAAGGGCTGTTGGTGTTAGGTGTTTGTATGGATGTTGTCACAGGACTAGATGTTATGGCTGATCCTGTACGACCAAGATTTGGAATAATGGTCCAGGATATTTCTTTGCCCTCGTTGGATTCGTGATAGTTGACCGCCTCTATACTTACAATGCCATCGTTTTCTATAAATCCCGATGCATTTTTGGGCAATCGCCTGTCCAAAGGAACTTTGATGGTAAATTCCCGACCAGCACCCGAAATATTAATTTCTCCTTCATCAACCCCATCGGGCACTTTACTCCAGTCGATAGTTACGTATATTTTCTCTTCAAAAGTGACAGTACCTTCGGGGGAAGATATAAGGATCCAACTTTCTTGTGATGAAATAGTGTAGTCTAGCGGTTCTTTGCCCTTATTGTAAATTTCAACGTAATATTTTTGGTCGTTCACCGCATCGAATTGCATAAAACTGTTACTTCCAATACCAAATCTGCTCCGGCGGGAGTCGATGCCGCTTTCCAACATATAACCCATATCGGCATTCGCCTTGGTCTGTATGTAGCCGACTTCTGGCATTTTATTTACGGCCGGGTCCCTCCAACTTACGTGTCCCATATGAGTTTGGTCCATCATGTGGTTCCATTTGCCTTGGGCGAATTCGTTGTATTTTTGGGTCAATTCCGCATCCTTGAAAAACATCTCCTTGGTCCTGTCCGCATAAAAATTAGTTGAGGCCCTGTCTTGCATACGGTACAGTCTATTCTTTGCTGCTGCAACGTACATTTCGTTCATATTGGCACAGGCCTCTACGGGATATAGCACTAATTGGTAATAGGCATTGAACGCCTCTTTGGGCAATTTTTCACCGATGCTTTTGGCTTGTTCCAAAAGTTGGTTGTATTCTTCGACCACCCTATCCGCCTCGTTAAAATGGGTACGGCTGTAGGTGTCGGATTCCAGTAATTCCGGTTTTCTTCGAGCGTTATATTTGGTGTAAAGCGACAATATCTCGCCTATTTCCTTGGCATATTTCCGTCCGAACTGCTTACCTGCCCATTCCGTATAATAATTTGGCAAATCACCGGCAGTAATCTTTTCCGGATTCCAGGCAAAATCCAAAAAGAAGTTGATGGGCAAATCCATGGGTTTCAAATCGCCGACGTTCACCAGCCATATTTCTTTGACCCCATAATCATAGGTGAGCCTCATCTGTTCCCAAACCCTTTCAATCTGCACCGTATTCAACCACTTATAACTTCTGGGTCCGCCTACAAAATCAAAATGATAATACATTCAGTACCCCCCTTTTCGTGGCTGTGCGTCTAGGGAGGGTAACATGCG
>JBATUY010000129.1:0-10468 GCA_049671465.1 Pricia sp.
TTCACTGTGTGACATCAAGGTCACACTGGCCCCGCTTTCCGCAAGTTGTATGGCGACCGCTTTACCAATACCCCCGCTACTACCGCCGACGAGTGCTTTTCTACCTTGTAATGAGATGTTCATACGATTTAATTTTTGGGAGTTATGTTCTTCGGACACCGTAATTTTGAGATCAAAAAGCTTATCCGTTTATTAGGGCATCGATTTACATTGGGCCGGTAATTCAGCCCGCCAGATGCTACTGAACTATTGGTATTCTTCCCTCACGGGACTAAAAACATCCATCAACTTACAAGGGGTCAGCGCTTTTCCACTATGCTTCTTGTGCGGAGCGATGACCACAAGGTCGCCCGGATGATAGCTTTTCGTTTCGCCGTCTAAGGTTAATTCGAATTCCCCTTCGATGACGTGCATCACCTGTTCGTTCATATGGGAGTGTTCGGGCACTTCGGCGCCTTTTTCAACTTCCCAAAATGCAATGCTCATATTTTCGGTATGTACCAGTTTGCCATGAAGGCCGGGCATGAGTTCTTTGGGTGGAATGGTCGCGAGGTTGAGATGCATTTCTAGCGGGTTATTGTTTCATATCGAATAAGATTAGGGAAGATAAAGGTAAAGAAATAAATGAAACCAAAAAGGCCTCACAGGTTGTCTAAACCTGTGAGGCCTTTTTGGTTATTTTAGAAGACTTTGGCTTAAATGTAATACCTAATTCCACTGTACGACCACCAACTCGCAGCGCCGCTTCCATTCGTGGTCTTCTTCGCTGCAGCTTTCCTCGGTCGCGCATTTTACGATGGGCTGTGATTCGCCATAGCCCTTGGCGATGACACGTTCGTCGGCGATACCGTTTTCGATTAGGAACGCTTTGGCCGAGTCGGCCCGTTTTTGGCTGAGGTCGCGGTTGTATTCCGCATTCCCCCGAATATCGGTGTGGGTGCCGATCTCGAGAACGATACCGGGGTTGGTCTTCATGATGTCGATGACCTTGGCCAACCGCTCCCTAGATTCCCGACGCAGGTACCACAAACTGTAATCGAAGTGTATCTCTTCGGTCTCTATAATGATTTTTTCGTCTTTTTTTACAAGCGCTTCCTCTTTCTGAATTGTTTTCTCGATATTTTCAAGGCGCTTCTTTTCGGCGATCTGTTGGGCTTGTTTCGCTTTGGCCAAAATTTCTTTTTCTTGGCGGATGCGTTCTTCCTCGGCGGCTTTTTCAGAAGCTGCCTTTTGTTCTTCAGCTATCGCTGCCAATTTTTCGGCTTCGACCTGTTCTTTTTCAAGGGCCAATGCGCGCTGCTTTTCGCGTTCTTCTACGGAATACAGCGTCAACGACCCATCCTTCACGCCATTGCGCTCGCCATCGGTCTGAACTGATCTGGCATTGGACTCGTAGCCTCCTTTTTTGGCTTCGATGCGGTATTCAGTGCCACAGGCGACCGCGAATTTGTAGGATGCATCCTTTTCAGTATTCAAGGTTTCGACGGTATTTCCTTCGGCGTCCATCAGTTTGATCTGACCATTGGCCAACGGCATCCCAGTGGTAAGGTCTATAAGCGTACCGGCGATATACTGCTTGCAATTTTCTATAAGCAAAGGTTTGGTTTCCGAAAAGCTATAGATATCATCACTGCCTTTTCCGGTGGGTCGGTTGGATGAAAAATAGCCGGTGGTTCCATCGGCATCCATCCAAAGTGAGAAATCGTCGTAACCGCTGTTCACGGGTAGTCCCAAGTTATCGGGACGCCCGAAACCGGCACCAGTCTTCTCGGCGATAAAAACATCCAATAATCCAAAACCGCGATGGCCGTTCGAGGCAAAATACAGGTTGTTCTGCGCATCCAAGAACGGGAATTGTTCCTTTTTATCGGTATTGATTTCCGTACCAAGATTGATGGGCTTTCCGTAAAAATCATCTTTTCCGATCGCTACGGAATACAGGTCAAAGCCCCCGAAGCCGCCTTCACGGTCGGATGCAAAGTACAGCTGGGTCTCATCTGCGTTCAAGGCCGGATGCTCGGTTGAAAAATCGTCACTGTTAAAGGGTAGGGCGATGATATTTTTCCAGGCACCGTCTATCCATTCGGCCTTATAGATTTTAAGGTTGCTTACTTTGGTATCGGTTCGCTGTTTGCTGTTGCGCGTGAAATACAGTGTTTTTCTATCCTTGGTAATGGCGAAGGTAGCTTCGTGCATTTTAGAGTTGACCGAACCCGGTAGGGCGGTACTCAAACTATCGCCCAGATTCGTTTTGTCGATAGGATGGGCGTAGAGATCGAGATAGTTCTCATTGTTCCACCGGTAGACTTTAGGCAGGGCTTTGGCCTTCTTTTTGGAAGCGCTGTAGACCAGGGTGGAGTCCACTTTCGCGGCACCGAATTCGGAGCCGGCCGTGTTGAGGGCCAAATTCTCGATGTCGAAGCGCTCGCCAATGGCCGCTACGTTTTTCAAATAAACAAATTCTTGTTGCAGCTGTTCCACTTTTTTCGAATCGCCACGGGCGGTGTAGTAATCCAACATCGTTTGCTGGGCCTGTTCGATTTTTCCGATGGCCTTTAAGGAATGGCTCAATTTCTCGTAATAGGCTTTGCCGATGTGCAGATTCTCGGTGCCGCCAAAACTTTTGAACGATCGGCTCAGGCTGTTCGTATTTTGCTCGTCCGATGTGGTGCCATAGTTTTCTATCAGATACCCGTACCAACGCGCCGCTGCCTTCATATCGAAAGTGTTATAGTAGCAATCCGCCAGGTTTCTGACGAATTTCGCACTCTTGCTGGTGGGCAAAAGTTGCTCGTATAGGGGGATGGCATCAGTATAGAACTCGCGCTCGAAATAGGTATCGGCACGTTGTAGGTCGTCTTGCGCAAAGGCGTGCTGTGCGAAATTCAAGAAACAAAATAGGTATAATAACTTTTTCATGATCAATAAAATCTAGGGGTTTTATCGTAACCTTTACCGAGACCCAATAGGTCGAGGTCGAAAAGCACGAAAATTTCATGTGAACCGGCACTGTATGAACTTAGGTTCGACAGGGTGTAATCATAGGCATAACCGATACGTAGGGCCGGCAAGACGTTGAGGTTGAACATGGCGCTGACCGAATCGTCGAGCCGGTACGAAAGTCCGCCTTCAAAGCGGTTCATGAACAGTGCGTTCAATGAAACGTCCATCGTCAAGGGTGCCCCCTGTACCACTTTGGCCAGTATCGAGGGTTTCAGTTTTAGGTCTGCGTTCAGCTCGTAGACATAGCCCGAGGTCAGAAAAAGGTGTAGGTTCTCTGATCCCGTTGTTGTGATACCATCCCTATTTTCAAGATGCGTCGATGTTAATAGATTAGGTACGGAAAGGCCTGCATAAAAGTTCTGGCGATGGTAGAAAGCGCCCGCACCAACATTGGGAAAAGTTTGGTTTATGTTTTCGTTGAATGCCGCATCATCCTGAAATTCGGGAAGCATGAAGCCGTTGAAATTCGTTTCGAAAAGGGTCAATCCCCCTTTCAGCCCCAAGGAAAGATTGCTTTTGTCATCCAACTTTAAAATATATGCGAAATCCGCATAGATATTATTTTCTTTTACCGCCCCGTCACCGATCCGATCACTGATCACGGAGATGCCGGTCTCAATTTTGTCGCTCAAAGGGGCATGGGCGAAGAAGGTCAGCGTTTCGGGCGCCCCGACCGTGTTTTGCCATTGCGAGCGGTACAGGGCGCCGAAATTCAGCATGCCCGGGTCGTTGGTCGTATAGGCCGGATTGATAACGCTCATATTATACATGTACTGCGTGTATTGCGGATCTTGTTGGGCACGCAAGACCGTCTGGCAGAGCAAGAATGTCGTTAAAAAGATATATAGATTTTTCACGGGGTTGGTTTCTTGGGAAAAAGATTATTGGTTTTTATACAAATTTGGGCTTGGTCGGCGCGTTTATCGATTCAGATATAAGCGGCCCTGTATAGCTTCGTGGCCTTCTTTTTGGTAATCGACGATATAGAAATAGACGCCGTTGACCGCTTTCTCACCGTTCCATGCGGGATTGTTCCGGTCGCCTTTGAATAGACTCGAACCATATCTGTTCAAGATTTCTAGCGTAAAATCGGGAAAAATGATTTCAATGTTCGGAATAAAGAAGGTGTCGTTGCGGCCGTCTCCATTGGGCGAAAAACCATCGGGAATAAAGAATCCGTAGTCTTCAGGGTCGCAATTGGCCAGGTCGACCGTCACTGCCATACGTTCGGGATTCACACAGCCGGTAGCCGGATTAAAGCTTTCGGCGTAGTAGGTGGTGTTCGCGGTCAATCGGATATCATCGGTAAGCGGACTTCCGCTTTCGGCGACATCGTACCACAGTACCTCAAAGGGATTGCTGTTTTCGGTAACGCTCAGATTGGCTACCGTGGGGTTGTCGAGTCCGCAAAGGGCGAGTTGGGCAAATTGAAGGGAAACCGGTTCGAGGGCATATACCGTAGGCGTAATTTCCAATCGTCGTATACTCACACAACCGCCTTGGGTCTCGGTAGCCGCAAAATAGGATGTACCATCCGATATGGGAGCTGTCGACTCAACAAGGTTACCCCCAATGGCCGCATCGAACCAGACGACGTTCATGTTGCCGTCGATACTGGCGTTCAGATTGGCTACGGTGGGATTTTCGGAATCACAGAAAACGGGATTCGTTCCGGTAGCAATGGGTCTTTCGGGATTTTGCAAGCTTACGGTTACCTGAACCCTATCCGAACCTTCACAATTGTTGTTCGGGTCAATATTCGAGATAAAATAGGTAGTGTTGTCGGCAAGTGGGGTATCTAAAGCAAGGATATCCATATCCGTGGCCGTGGCATAGAATAATATCTGTCCGTTGGCCGTTACATCGACATCCGCTAGGGTAGGGGCATCGGGACTGAAGGCGCTTAGGCAAAAGTTCTGTTGCGCTTCGGCCTCCGGCAATGCGGGAATACCGTTGACGGCAAAATTTTCGCTTTCCTCGAATTCGAATTCCGTTCGGCAGGGCGTCGTATCGTTTTGGGTGCTGCGAACGGTAACCGTATAATTGCCCGGTTCAAAGGCAGCGACATCGAGCGCATACGAACTCGGACCTCCTGAACTTGGTGGAAAAGACAAGGTATTGACGACATTACCGGTGGCCTGCTCGATCACATCATAGGTTATGCTATACGTGCCATCACCCAGAACAGGGGCATCAATAGCGAATTCTATTTGGGTGGCATTACAGGAATTGTCCACCATCAAGTCCAATTGTATGCTCGACGGAATGGCGGTAATCGTGGCGGTATCGGTTAGGGCACAGTCTACGGAAAATCCGCTGGCCACATCAAAATGGATATTGTATTCCCCGGTTTCCGTAAGTTGGGCCGCCGGTATGTCAAACGTTGCGTTTCCGGCATTGAAAACGATTCCATTTTGAGCGTACGTACTTTCGGAGGTATCCGGTGCAGTTAGCGTATAGGTAATATCGTAAGCGCCGTTCGCCCGGCTCGAAGAAGCATCAAAAATATTGGTCAAGGAAACGTTAAGGTCTTCGCCTTCACAGGCATTTAAGACCGTCGCACTCGGATCCGTCACGGCAAAAGAGACGGGGGCTACCTGAATAGAACCGCAAACCTCTTCACCTAATGAGATGATGCTGACGGTGACGATTTCGTTTAGGGGAATCAGGTTGGCCTGAACGTCAAAATACCCGGTTCCGTCGACCTCCAGTTCAAGAACCCTATCTTCTTCCCGTCGTGTGCTGCTTGCCGAGGAAATCTCGATACTCATATCTCTATATGTGCCGCTTGACATTAATGATTGGTCGTATTCGGTAATAGCGATGCGATACTCCGAAGGGCCGACGCAATAATTAGGGGCCTCCATAGTACCGTTCAAAGTGGGTAAAATGATGATATTGACCTCGGTGCTGTTTCGCTCACATACCGCAAATTCGGGAAACACGGTATACGTAAATGTGTAGGTTCCGGGGCCGTGGTTATCACGTATGGCCTGAATATCGATATTTCTATCGGTCAGATCGGTCAGCTGGTTGGTGGGGGCTACTTCCGACCAAGTACCATTGACATCTTCGTCGGTCAAAAGGCTGTTGAGATCATAATTTGTAAAAGTAGATAGGTCATCGGTGACGCAAACGATCTCGTCCGCCCCTGTACCTGAATTGGCAGGCCGCTGTACCTGAAGTATGAGCCGTACCGATCGCTCGCTACAAGTATCCACGGCGGGTACGGTATGGGTAAATTCGTAAATGCCCGGACCCGCCGTTTCGGCATTGAAGATGTTGCCTTGCAGATGCGCCGCGGCTCCCGGGGTCAAGGCGGCCCAAATCCCGTTGAAATCTTGGGACTTCCCTTCGACCTCGTCCCCGATATAGCGAAACAGGTTTACCCGGGTATCGTCGCCACAGGCAGCGGCGGTACCGTCGATATTTTCCTCCCCGGGATAGCCCCCGAGGTTGATGGTCACAACGGCCGAATCGGTAATGCCGGCGCATGTATTCGTATACGTGAATTGATGCTCACCGGAGTTTTTGATATTCCACAGGTTGACGATTCCGGTACTGCGGTTCAAGGCGAAAAAGTTGGCGGGGTCGTTGGTCGACCATGTGCCGCCCGGATTATGCGGACCCAGATATAGGGATAGGTCAAAGGTCTTATTAGCCTCGTCGGTATCTTTCATACAAATGGTGACCGCTCGTGCAGTACCTGCATTATCGGTTCCCGCACACTGCGCGTAAGTAGCGTTCGATACGAGACAAAAACAGAAGATGATCAGCACTCGGAAGACCGCTGCTGGGGGATTTTGAATGGTCATTGTCGGTTATTTATAGCGAAATAGGGTACGCTTTGGCCGACAAATCTAGTTGTACAACCTCGCTGACAACAAAAAATGTTGTAAAACGCTGTATTTGAAGGGTGAATCTTACGAAATACGTTATCTATGGATTTTAAAAACGGGTATTTGGTCGAAGTTTTGTGGATTTCAGCGGATTTATCCGCCCTTTGTTATCTTTGGCGAAAATTGGCAGCACATGCACATCCACTTTATTGCCATCGGCGGCAGCGCCATGCACAATTTGGCCCTGGCCCTTGAACATAAGGGCTACACTATAACAGGAAGCGATGACGTTATCTTCGAGCCCTCGAAAAGCCGTTTGGCAGAAAAGGGATTGCTCCCGGAAGCCTTCGGATGGTTTCCCGGCAAGCTGCACGCGTCTTTGGATGCCGTCATTCTAGGGATGCACGCCAAGCCCGACAATTCGGAATTGCTAAGAGCGCAGGAATTGGGACTGAGAATCTATTCCTATCCGGAATTCCTATATGAGCAGTCCAAACACAAGACCCGCGTGGTCATCGGTGGCAGCCATGGCAAGACTACGATTACCTCGATGATCCTGCACGTGCTGGAGTATCACGACCGCGACGTCGATTATATGGTCGGTGCCCAATTAGAGGGCTTCGATCGTATGGTACATCTCACTGAAGACAATGATTTTATCGTTCTGGAAGGAGACGAATACCTGTCCTCTCCCATAGATAGACGCCCAAAATTTCACCTCTACAAACCCAATATCGCCCTGCTGAGCGGCATCGCTTGGGATCACATTAACGTTTTCCCCACTTTCGAGAACTACGTCGAGCAGTTCCGGATTTTTGTGGACAGCATCGTAAAAGGGGGAAGCATTACGTATAATGTAGAAGACCCGGAAGTGAGAAAGTTGGTCGAGGCTTCTGAGAATGCCATTCGAAAATTACCGTATAAGACTCCAGCGTATACGGTAGAAGACGGACAGACCCTGCTGGAAACTCCCGAAGGCCCCATGCCCATCGCCGTATTCGGCAGGCACAACCTAAGCAATCTAGCCGGTGCCAAGTGGATCTGTCAGAACATGGGCGTCGATGAAGACGATTTTTACGAAGCCATTGCCACCTTCACCGGAGCATCGAAGCGTTTGGAAAAACTCGCCGAGGGAAAAACAAGTGTGGTCTACAAAGATTTTGCCCACTCCCCCAGTAAGGTGGCCGCCACCACAAGGGCGGTCAAGGAACAATATCCCGATCGAAAATTGATCGCTTGCCTCGAGCTGCATACCTACAGCAGTTTCGAACCGGAATTTTTAAAAGGATATAAAGGCGCTTTGGATGCCGCCGATATGGCCACTGTGTTCTACTTGCCCGAATCCGTCGCCATAAAAAAACTGGATCCGGTTTCCCCCGAACAGATTTTGAAAGCTTTTGAGCGGGCCGACCTTACTATATTCACAAAGGCATCCGCCTTTAAAGATTTTGTCTTCGGGCAGGAGTATGCCGATTCGGTGCTCTTGCTGATGAGTTCCGGTAATTATGGGGGTTTGCATTTAAAGGAGGTCGCGGATTTCGTATGCAGACCCAATAGCAATGGGCGCTAAAAAATGGATGAGGTAATAAGCTGCCTACAATTAGCGTTAACTAGTATCGATATACTAGTAAAAACGCAACAGTGCCATGCTACAGAAACAAACATCCTACTCCATAAAACACTGGTCAGACGATGACAAACCGCGAGAAAAACTGGTGCAAAAAGGAAAATCCGCCCTTTCGGATGCTGAATTGATCGCCATATTGATAGGGTCTGGGAGCAGACATGAGAGTGCAGTGGCCCTGTCTAAAAAGATTTTGGCCTCCGTCGAAAACAATCTCAACGAACTGGGGAAACTATCCCTAAAACAACTGATGGCATTTCACGGTATCGGCGAGGCCAAAGCGGTAGCCATCGTCGCCGCTCTCGAGATCGGAAGGCGGAGAAGGGAAGCCAATGTCCAAAAAATCACAAAGATAAATAGTAGTCGCGATGCCTTTGAGTTGCTGCAACCGCGAATGGGCGACCTTAAGCATGAAGAATTCTGGATACTCTACCTGAACAACGGCAATAAAGTCTTACATAGTGAGATGCTTAGCAAGGGCGGACTGACCGGCACCTTGGTCGATGTGCGTATCGTCATGCGGCAGGCGCTCGAACTCGGTGCGATAGCCTTGGTACTTGCGCACAATCATCCTTCGGGAACTTTGAAACCCAGTAAAGGGGATAGGGATGTTACCGCCAAACTAAAACGTGCCGCTCTGGCATTGGACCTTACTGTTCTGGATCATATCATCGTTACCGAAACCGATTATTTCAGCTTTGCGGACGAAGGCGTTCTGTAAGTAAACCGACTTAAACATCGGGATTTCGTATTTTCGTGGTTTTGAAAAACTATGCTGCTCATCTACACCCATAAGATTACCCCGCGCTTCACGTATACCATGAAGCAGATATTTACGCGTATTTTAGGGGTCGAGGTCTCGTTTACGACCAAGGTAGAAGATTTTATCAAACATTCCGGGGCGAAGATTACCTATACCAAAAAACCCCTTCAGAACGAATTTTTTATCCGTAGTAACGACCTGCTTTTCGAACAAGGGGTCAATGATTTCGAGGTCAAAATTTTCGAATGGGAAGGCATACCCTGTTTTTTTACCGCCGGGGAACGCAGTAATATCCCTTTCGATATTTTTTCGGCCAGTTTTTATCTGCTGAGCCGCTATGAAGAATACCTGCCCCATGTTAAGGACCACCACGGTAGATTTCCATCTAGGGAAAGCCTTGCCTATCAACGTAAATTTTTGCAATTACCCGTGGTAGATATCGGGGCCTATAAGTTGTTGGAAGCGCTTGAAGAAAGGTTTCCCGATTTAGAACGTAAAGCTACATCCTATTGCTATACCTCGGTAATCGATGTGAATACTTCCCATGCTTTCGCCCATAGAGGGTTCGTCAGAACGGTTTCCGGCCTCCTCTATGATTTGGGGTCGCTGAAGTTGGGCCGTATTGCAGACCGGGTGAAGGTATGGTTCTATCCCAAAAAAGATCCTTACAACAATTTTTCGTTCTTGACCGAATTGCATAAAAAAAATAAGGTAAAGAGCCTATTTTTCTTTCAGTTGGCTACCTATTCCACATACGATAAGAACGTTTCGCCGAACAGCAACAGTTTTCGGTTCTTGATCAAGTCCATCGCCGATTACAGTAAAGTGGCCCTAGCCGCCTCCTACAGTTCTTTTAATAATTTTGACATGTTGCTCAAGGAAAAGAAACGATTGAGCGGTATCATCAATAGACCCATAGATACCTGCCGGATGCGCTATAACCGAACCAATCTGCCCGATACGTACCGTACCCTTATCGACGCGGGTTTTAGTGATGATTACACCATGGGGTATACCCATGAACCGGGTTTCCGAGCCGGAACCTGTACTCCTTTTTATTTTTATGATATAAACCTTGAAATTCAACAGCCCATACGCATACATCCTTTTGCGTTTCACGATTATGCGTTCGTCAACGAGGGTTCTAAAGAGACCATTAAAAAACGCATCGATGCCCTATATCAAGAAGTGAAAAAGGTAAACGGCCATTTTATATCCGTTTTTTCGAACGAGAACTTG
>JBATUY010000130.1:0-5514 GCA_049671465.1 Pricia sp.
ACCCTATCGGGATGTCCACAAACGATTAACTTAAAGTCCGAAGGACATAATATCGACGGTGATGCGGATATCTTTTTTGTGATCGGTACCAATTATCAAGATGCTGGCGGACTGACGTCTTTCGACCAACTTATTTTACACCCGAAGCGGAAGGAAGCCGAATTTTATGATGCGGAGAGCGGCACTACAATAATCTCGAACAGCGATGCTTTAGAAGGTGGTACCGAGGCCGTACGGGTCAATGCAGATGGTTTTATCATGTTCGAGGGAAGAAATTTAATAAACATGACGGCCGTAAAATATCGTGTTCTTTCCGATGTGGCCGGAAACAGTATCGAACTGCGAACGGGAAGCCCTACGGGCACACTTCTGGCTACGACGCAAATTCCGAATACCTCTAATGAATGGGTCAACGTACAGACGCCTATCACCGACCCGGGAACCACGAACGATTTATATTTCGTATTTAGGGGTGCGGCCGGTCAACCGGATATTTTTGACCTGAACTACGTAGAATTTATCGGAGCCGGTGTTTCAACGGATAGTACACCGCCCAAAGTCAACAGAGTGCGCTCGGCTTCCGCAACGCAGGTCACCGTCGAGTTTTCGGAGTATATGAACGAAGCTTCCGCGGAACTGCTCACGAATTACAATATCGATAATGGTGTTAGTATTTCTTCGGCCGAGTTGCTTGAAGATAATCGTACCGTGGTGCTGACCACATCCGTTTTGGATAACGATACCGCGTATAGCTTGAACGTCGGAACGGTTCAAAACGAGTCGGGACTCCCGCTTGTGGCCGCTAATTTCCCGTTTTCTATTTTTGGGGAAGTGCGGATCAACGTTGGTGGACCGCAAACGCTGGTCGGTGGTCAGACCTTTATTGCCGATCGCTATGCTTCTGGCGGAAACCTTTTTTCCAACGAGATTCCGATTGATGGTACTACCGATGATGCGCTATACCAAACGGAGCGCTTTGGTACCTATTCCTATGAGATTCCGGTATCTATCGCCGGGGATTATGATATACGCCTGCATTTCGCCGAAATTTTTTATGGGGCGCCTTCTGGTGGTGCCGATGGTGCAGCGGGCTCAAGGGTTTTCAACGTAAGCATCGAAGGCAATCCGGTATTGACCAATTTTGACATCCTTTCGGAAACGGCCGCGGCCACCGCATTAACTAAGGAATTGGATGATATTGCAATTTCTGATGGCTTTGCCAGTATCGTCTTTTCTTCGGTCACCGAAAGTCCTAAAATATCGGGTATCGAAATTCTTTCTCCGGATACTTTCGATGGGGGCGGCGACACCGATGCTGACATTATAATAACGTCACCATCAAGTGGATGGAACGTAAACCAGCCCTTCGAAGTAGCCTTTCGGGTAGAAAATTGGACGGTAAACGAAGGCGATACCCACCTGCATTATTATGTAGATGGTACGTTGGTCGACCGCTACTATGCCTACGAACCCATTCCCATCGAAGGCTACAGTTTGGGCGAGCATACGATCAGGGTCGAACTTTTTAACGCCGACCACACGCCGACGGGCATCTTTGACGAGGTGACCGTGAACATTACGGGGGAAGTTACCTGTAACGAAACGCCCTTTCCGGAATCATGGACGGTGCACGAGCTAGAGGAAAATGAATATACCGTAGTGTACACTTTTGCCGATTATGATTTAGATGGTGATGGTCTTAAGGATATCGTTACGGGTGGCTGGTGGTTCAAAAACCCCGGTACCGCTTCGGGTAATTGGATCAAGAGCAACATTGGTGGTGTCTTCGGAAACGTGGCCCATGTGTACGATTTTGACGGCGACGGGGATTTGGACCTACTCGGTACGACAGGCCGCTACACCAATGCGGAATTGGTCTGGGCGCAGAACGATGGCGAGGGCAATTTTACGGTGTTCGAAAATATTCCCGTAGGTGATACCGATTATCGAGAGCCGTTCTTGGCAGGGATTGCAGGTGGTGTGTTCGATGTCGGGGGCCCCTATCAAATGGCCATTAACTGGAACGGAGCGGAAGAAACCGGTTCACCGGTACAGATGCTGACGCCTTCGGAAGACCCTACCACGGGTACTTGGACTTTAGTGGATATCAGCCAGGATTCCTCTGGCGAGGATATTCAGGCCGGCGATATCGATCAAGATAACGACCTTGACCTTTTTCAAGGGGTTAACTGGCTTAGAAATGAGGGTAACGGTATTTTTACGACTTTCGAGACCGGCATTGATTATAACAGTACGCCCGATAGGGCACAATTGGCCGATTTCGATCGTGATGGTGACCTTGATGCGGTTGTAGGACAATTGGGAGTGAACGGTTCGGGCAACCAATTCGAGTTTGCCTGGTTCGAGTCACAAGACGAAGACCGAACCCTGCCTTGGACCAAAAATGTGCTGGACACTGGAATTCAGGGCAGCTTGAGCGTCTTTGCGACGGATTTAGACTTTGACGGGGATAAAGATATTGTAGTAGGGGAGTGGCGCGGTGAACAACGCTTGCTCGCCTTTGAAAACGACCTTTGCGGCTCCGGTGAATTTACGCTTCGGGTACTTGATGATGGAGGCCTTGATCTGGAACACCATGATGGTGCACGCGTTACCGACATCGACAACGATGGTGATCTGGATGTAATTTCCAATGGATGGCTCAATAATCTGGTTCCACGCATTTATGAAAATACGTCAGAATTGATTGTAGATGGCAGTCCGATTGCCGATGCCGGGGAAGACCGTACGGTCGAGCCGGGCACTGAATTTACGTTGACCGGTACGGGCAGTGATCCCGATGGTGGCGACATCGCATCTTATCTCTGGTCGATACAAAGCAGTCCGGAAGGCGATACCGCAAGCTTAAGCGGTGCCGATACTACCGAAGTTACGGTCACGAATGCCAGCCAGGGTACCTATGTATTCCGTCTGACGGTTACCGACGATGAGGGTGAAACTGGTATCGATGAGGTAACCATTACGGTAGGCCAAGGCACTACTATAGGGGGAGGCAACGTAAACCGTATCAATGCGGGCGGACCTGCCTTTACTGTGGAAGGTATCGATTGGGCCGTAGATCAGAATTTTAATGGCGGCAGCACGTTTACCAATGCAATTCCCATTGCAAATACGAACAATCCGCAGTTGTACCAGACCGAGCGGTTCAGACCTAGCGGCAATGGTAGCTTGATCTATGAGATACCGGTTGCGAACGGCGCACTCGACGTCAATCTACACTTTGCAGAAATATACTTCGGCGTGTCCGGGGCCGGATCCACCGGTGGTGCCGGTTCAAGAGTCTTCACCATTGATGTAGAAGGTCAACGAATCGAGAATTATGATATTTTCGTAGCCGCCGGAGGTGCCGCTACGGCCGTAATCGAAAGTTTTACAGGTGTCAATGTTACGGATGAAAGCTTGACGATTACGCTTATTCCGGTTACCGAGTTCCCGAAAATATCGGGTATCGAAATTATTGAGCCGGTAGTTGAAGGAGCTCCTGTGGCCGATGCCGGTGAAGACCAGGAGATAACCTTACCCGAAAACAGTATAGTACTTACAGGTACGGGCTCGGATGGCGACGGCGGTGAGGTTTCATTCGCATGGACGCAACAAAGCGGTCCGGATGCCACGTTAGACGGGGCGAACACGGCTGAATTATCAGTAAGCAACATGTCGCCCGGAAGCTATGTCTTCCGACTGACCGTAACCGACGATGAAGGGGAAAGTGATTTTGACGAGGTGAGCGTTACCGTATTCCCCGAAGGTGGAATTTTAGCAGTCGCCGAAGCGGCGCCAACAAACGGAAGCGCTCCGTTGGAGGTGACCTTCACGGGCAGTAATTCCATGGGCGATATCACCAGCTATTTATGGGATTTCAAGGACGGTAATACCTCTACGGAGGCAGACCCCGCAAATACCTTTATTGCGCCGGGCACCTACGAGGTTGAACTGACCGTGACCGATGCTGGTGGAATGTCGAATACGACCACCATTTCAATAGCGGTCGTGGGTGATGAGGCTATGGGCGTGTTCTTGCAAGAAAATCCACCGAAAGATGGTATCGCCACGATACGCGTGGTCAATCAACCGGATAATTTTATGATGCTCGGGGTAAATGTACACGATATGCAGGGCCGTTTGCTCAATAGTTATTTGCCTGAGGATATCATAGTAAACGATGGTGCATATCAAGTTCCGGTTCATATTCTCAGGGCAGGACTCTACTTTTTCGAAATCGCGATGAACCAAGGGAAACCGGTTACCCTAAAGGTGCTGATTAGAAATTAAACGGGGCACATAAAAAGAACGGGGCGTTTCCAAATTCGGAAGCGCCCCGTTTTTTTTATACTAATTCGGTAATTACGGCATGGAGGTGAATTTAGTGTTAAAAAATTACCGGGCTAAAGCATCTAAAATAGCATTGACCACCTTCGAAGGGGTGGCATCGATCGATACCGAGATAGCGTGCTTGGGAATTTCGAGCGCATCGAACTGCGAGCGTAGCAGTTCGGGCGGCATAAAATGCCCTTTTCTATTGGATAGCCGTTGGGATATCAGTTTGAAAGAACCTTCGAGATAAATAAATTCTACAGTGTCAACCCCCTGTCGTAGCTGTTCACGATATTGGGTTTTCAGGGCGGAACAGGCGATGACCGCCCCTTGATGTTTCTGATGCCGTGCCAATTCGTTCAAACGCCGTAGCCAGCCTTTTCTATCTTCATCGTTCAGGGGATGGCCTTTGGCCATTTTCTCCACATTGGCCTTTGGGTGATAGTCATCGCCATCAAAAAATGGAATCTGTAGCTTTTCTGCCAACAGCTTTCCAATGGTCGTCTTCCCGGAGCCGGATACGCCCATTACGAATAGTATATGCTTTTTATCATCCATGTTGACTCGTTGTATCTTGTTTGTTTATTCCTTTTTGTGCGATAAGTTTCTTTCTACTAGAGATACGAGGTCTTTGAACGCTATGTCGTAAGACACCCATAGCGTTTCCTCGTTTTTTCGGAACCAGGTCAACTGACGCTTGGCGAAACGGCGGGTATTCTTTTTTATCTCGGAAATGGCAAAATCTAGCGTCCAAGTACCTTCCAAATACTGGAAAAGTTCTTTATATCCTACGGTTTGTAAGGCGTTGCGTTCGCGATGTACCATCAGGCCTTGTACTTCGGCAAGCAATCCGTCTACCATCATTTGATCGACCCGACGGTTGATGCGGTCGTAGATCAGAGGTCTCTCTGCGCTAATGCCAATAGTCAGTGTTTCGAAATTTCTGGGTTTCTTTTTTGCGCCCAAATAATAGGAATAGGGCTTTCCACTTCCGATGCAAACTTCTAAAGCCCGTATCAGCCGATGTGGATTTTCTTTATCCACTTTTTCAAAATAAGATGGGTCAAGTTTTTGCAACTGCTGTTGAAGGACCTCGATACCTTTGGCCTTATACTCCGCGTTTAAGCGGTCGCGAACCTCAGGGTCGATTTTCGGAAATTTGTCCAGACCTGATATGAC